>DEPD01000003.1 GCA_002358575.1 Lachnospiraceae bacterium UBA3401
ACAGACACTGGTACATTGATTAATAGAAACATGAGATGTATTGAAATTGCTGGCTCCGCACCATGCAGCAAGTGCATGGTGCGGTATGAAAAGTAACGAATATAATCCAAAATCCTGACAAAAATAGGAGTACAGCTTTACAGTATCTTGTGGGACATGGTATAATGTCGTCAGACATTATACCTGCCCGAATGGGCATGAATATACTGTGACTGCGCAGCAATCATAGTATAATGTCGTCAGACATTATACCTGCCTGAATGGGCATGAATATACTGTGACTGCGCAGCAATCATAGTATAATGTCGTCAGACATTATACCTGCCCGAATGGGCATGAATATACTGTGATTGCGCAGCAATCATAGTATAATGTCGTCAGACATTATACCTGCCCGAATGGGCATGGATATACTGTGATTGCGCAGCAATCATAGTATAATGTCGTCAGACATTATACCTGCCCGAATGGGCATGAATATACTGTGACTGCGCAGCAATCATAATATAATGTCGTCAGACATTATACCTGCCTGAATGGGCATGGATATACTGTGACTGCGCAGCAATCATAATATAATGTATTGAATTACAGATGGTTTTGAATAGAGGGAATGAAATGGAGAACATCAGAAGAAAGAACAAAATGATAGAGACATACAGTATCCTTTTGATTGATATCCTAGGTGTTGTTCTCTCCTATGCATTGTCTTTGTTTATTCGGTTTCGCATCATTCACTATGAAAATTATCCTAGACAGTTCCATTTGATGGTGGGAACTTATATTGTAGTTTTGTGCCTGCTCTACAATATGTTTCTCGATGCGAACAGAAATTTTTTTACCAGAGGTTATTATCAGGAGTTTTACTATACAGTACGATATACACTGATTCTTGTTGTGGGATTAGTGGTAGTGTTGTATCTTACACAACAATCATATGAGTTCTCTCGTTCTGTATACGGGATTTTTGCCATTTTAAATACGCTGTTCACATATGCGGCGCACATGGTCTTTAAAAAAGTTTTGTGGAAGTATTACAGAAAGAGCACCAGTGCGGAAAAGATGCTTGTCATTACAAAGGATCTTATGGCAGAAGAAGTGATTAGCAATCTAATAAAAGGAAAAGAATGGTATTATGATATTACGGCGGCGGTCGTATATGATGCGGATCGAATAGGGCAGTCAATCAAGTCGGTTCCTGTTGTTGCAGCAAAGGAAAATCTGTACGAAACAGTTGTTCAGATGGCGGTGGATGAAGTGTTTATCTGCCTTCCAGAAGTGCCAGTGATTGAAATTCGCGATATGGTTCAGCGGTTTGAGGAGATGGGACTGACTTGTCATTACAATGTGGATTTGTTTTGTCGTGCTAATCCGAATACTTATGTGCAGCAGATGGCGGGTTATAGTGTCATATCGTTCGCATTAAAAACAATGGATTCGAGAAGGATGCTAATTAAGCGGCTGATTGATATTCTAGGGGCGCTTGTGGGGCTTTTTCTCACGGCGCTAATTACGCCGTTTGTGGCGTTGGCAATTAAGATGGATTCGTCAGGTCCTGTATTTTTTTCCCAGATGCGCATTGGGAAAAATGGGCGGCGTTTTAAAATATGGAAATTTCGTTCCATGTATATTGATGCGGAGGAGCGAAAAAAAGAATTGCAAGCGCAAAACGAGATGAACGGTCTGATGTTCAAGATGGAAGATGATCCGCGCGTTACAAAGGTGGGGCGGTTTTTGCGCAGGACAAGTATAGACGAGACGCCGCAGTTTCTTAATATTTTGGTGGGAAATATGAGCTTGGTTGGCACGCGGCCGCCGACAGAGGATGAATTTGAACAGTATAGTGGCTACTACAGGAGACGCATGAGTATTACACCTGGGTTGACGGGATTGTGGCAGGTTAGCGGCAGGAGTGATATTCAAGATTTTGAGGAGATTGTAAAGATGGATCTGGAATATATTGACAACTGGTCACTGGGGCTGGATATTAAGATTTTGTTTATGACAGTGTTTACTGTTTTAGGAAGAAAGGGTTCAAAATAGGGAGTAAGATGAAAAAACTGCGGTATTGTGAAATATTAAGAACAAAGATTAATGTGACAAATATGCAGGACACACTTGCCTATATTGATAAGCATTTAGATGCGTTGCGAGGAAATTATATCTGTGTCTCCAATGTGCACACGACAGTGATGGCATATGAGAACAAGAAATATCGCACAATACAGAACAGTGCTGCGATGGCGCTGCCTGACGGGGCGCCGCTTTCTCACTATAGTAGACGCATGGGATTTCGAGATGCCGAGCGTGTTACAGGGCCAGATTTGATGGTGGAATTATTTCGGCTTTCTCCGCAGAAGGGGTATAGACATTTTTTTTATGGCGCGACGAAACAGACGCTTGAGACAATGCAAGATGCGCTTGAGAGGGATTATCCAGGGATAGTGATTGCTGGAATGTACGCGCCCCCATTTCGACCACTCACAGCAGCAGAAGATGCTAAAATTATACAACAAATAAATGATGTTGCGCCAGACTTTGTGTGGGTGGGGCTGGGTGCTCCCAAGCAGGAAGAGTGGATGTATGCACACAGAAAGAAGCTTTGTGCAGTGTCGATTGGCGTGGGAGCAGGTTTTGACTATCTGGCTGGAAATATTAAACGCGCTCCGCATGCTATGCAGAAACTTTGTTTGGAGTGGCTCTACAGACTGCTGCAAGATCCAAAGCGACTGTGGAAACGGTATGTGACAACCAATGCACGGTTTATCTGGTATTTATTAAGAGAAAGGACAGTGAGAGAAAGGACAGCAAAAAAAGATGGCAGATAAGATTTGGTTTCATGCAGATGATTATGGGGTGACAATCGAGCAGTCCAAACGTATTTTAGATTGCTGGCAGAATGGAGTATTAAACAGCGTCAGTGTGCTGCCGAATACCCCTGTATTAAAAGAAGCACTTAAACTTTTGGACCAAGCTGATTCGGAAGGAACACAGATTCGACGTGTTCTTCATTTGAATTTTGTGGAGGGGAAACCGCTTGCAGGGGCAGAAAATGTACCGGATTTAGTGGATAAGACAGGTTACTTTGACAAAGGTTTTTTGCAGTTTTTTGAGTGGAATTATCTGAAAAAGGGTGCAAAAAGGCAGACACTTATCCGGCAAATTCAACTGGAGATTGCAGCACAGTTGCGCGCTGTGACAAAAAAGAATGATTTTAGGATAACAGCGATTGACTCCCACCAGCATTATCACATGATACCCATTGTGTTTGACAGCTTGATGGAAGTGCTGTCAAAGAAAGAGTTTGAATGTCTTAAAATTTGTCAAATTCGAGTACCAGTCGATCCTGTGGCGCCTTTGTTGCACAATGTGCGAATGCACAGTGATATACCGCCGATTAACTGGGTGAAATGGTGTATTCTAAAAATATTTGGGAAGCGAACTAGAAAAATACTGAACAGCAAAGGAGTGAAGGTGCCAGTATTTTTTGGTATTTTCTATACTTGTGAGATGAAAAAGGAGGTTGTAGAAGCATTGCTCCCGTCATACAAGGCTTATGCGGACAAAAAGGGGCAGGAATTGGAATTGATGTTTCATCCTGGAAACCTTACGGATTGCAGTGAACTTTTGGATAAGAGGAGCAGAGAACTTGCGACGTTTTATCTATCTGATAACAGACAGGATGAGGCGGAGTGCTTAAAGAGGATGAAGGAGATTATGAAAAAATGACAAAGAAAAACAGAAATAAACGGTCTATAGTGGCTATTTTGATGGCTGCTGTAGTGACTTTTGTGTCACTTGTGGGTTGTAAGGGAGAATCCGATAATACAGTTGTGATTCAGGAAGGAGAAACGCCGGCAGGATGTATTCCAGGCTGTAGCTGTAAAGGCTGTATCTGTTGTGAAACCATTCTTGCAGAGAAAGGGGCATTGCCAGTATCAACTGCCGCAGAGACAGGACAGGAGCAGACTACGACTGAGAGTGAATTAGAACAGGAAACGCCTATAGCACAGACTTCTGAACCAGAATCTGACATCATAGAATCTTTTCCAACAGAGCAGACTTCAGAGGAAGGTCCAAAAGAAGTCAGTCAGCTTTCAGAAGGAGAGATTGCAGCCAGAAAAGAGCAGCAGGTGAATTTTGCGGAGGCGAGAGAAACTTTATACAGCCTTCCAAATTCCAGAGAAAAAACAGAGAAAATTAATCAGATGGACAGACAGATTTTGGCGAACAATGCCTATGACTTTAGTGGCCGTAATGTGGTATTTATCGGTGATAGTATCACAGAGGGAATTGAGGGCGCGGTGGATGAGGAAGGCAATTATATCAGCTATGTCAATTATGCGGATGCCTACTTACATTTTCAGAGGACACTAAATCATGGTGGCGGTGGCAGAATGTTTACACCTTATGCAGATGATGCGCTGTCTCTTGCAATGAATTTTGGCAATATCACAAATAATGAATCGGATATTATTGTTGTTTTTGCGGGAGTGAATGATTATCTAAGCACTCCAGAGAACAAGCGCTACGGCGATATAAATGATACGGTCAGCACTGCGGGATATTGCGGTTCTGTGCGGTATTTTATGAAACAGCTCAAAGAGTACTATGGAGATAAGGACGTATTTTTTGTGACAATGTACAATATTTCAAAGACAGTTACATGTACTTACTCGGATGCGACGGAGCCGTTGACGTTAAATGATTATCTTGATGTGCAGCGAAAGCTTGCCAGTGAGTTTGGATTTCATGTAATTGAGCTGTATAATATTGGCTTTATGGACTGTTCTGACCCTGCAACATCTGATTATTATCTAGCAGATGGTCTTCATCCAAAAGATAATGGGAATATTGTTTTAGGAGAGCATATTGCGGCAGAACTTTCTCTTTATTTCGGGCAGAAGTAGAGAGGTTGACCGCAGATGTATACGAAAGCATAAAAATGGAAAAGATACAACTATAGAAAATTAAGATTAAGGAACTATAAGGAATCAGGAGAATACATTTGGTGGAAATTGTTCGATGGGGAATATTGCTGGCTCTCGTTCTGCCAGTGCCGTTTTTTCTGGGATTAATACCTGTAACGCATATGAATCGCTTGCAAAAGACACCCGCAATGACTTATGTCTGCGGGTGGTTTGTGAGCTTTTTTCTGTTTGAGTTGACTGCAGTTCCATTTATTTTGTTAGAGCAGCGTTTTACTGCGTTAGTGATTGTGTACACCTGTATTGTTGTGGCGGCTTTGGTGATTTCTTTGCGGAATGGACGCAGTCTCTGGAAAGTCTATTATGAACAGATTTGTCAGATACGAGAAATGCCTAGACATGTAAAATTGGGATGGGTTGTTTTCTTTTTGATTGTGTTGTTTCAGATTGGATATGCAGTGTTATACGAGTATTATGATGGGGATGATGCGTATTATATTGCGACAGCAGTGCTTACAGATGCATTTGACACAATGTATTTGCGCGACACATATACTGGCTATATTTATCCGCTGGATACAAGACATGCTTTTTCACCGACACCAATTTATCAGGCGTGGCTGTCAAGACTGAGTGGCATTGCGCCTGCGGCGGTTGCGCATAGTGTATTAGCACCTGTGTGGCTTGTTTTTCTGTATTGTATCTATGGACAGATTGGCAGTAGACTTTTATGGAATAGAAAAAATTATAAACCTGTTTTTATGATATTGCTTGCAGTATGGTTCATGTACGGAAATATTTCGCTGTATACTACAGAAACTTTTGCAATGACTAGAACATGGCAGGGAAAAGGATTGATGGCGGGTATGGTTATTCCTGCACTTTTTTTAAGCTTGCTCTACTTGGCGCAGGAGACAACCAGTCAGGGTATGTGGATGCTTTTTATCTGTGTGTGTGTGTCGGCAGTTTTTGCCACAAGCACTTCTTTTATGATTATACCAACTATGACTGGTTTGGCGGCAGTACTGATTGGTATCCGAAAAAAAAGCTTAAAATTTGCGGTGGAATTATTTTTGTGCTGTGTGCCCTGTCTAATGTTGGCAGTGTGTTATTTTATTGTAAAGTAGAGTTATGGAGTTGGAGATAGAAGATGATGGAAAAGTTGAGTCAGGTTATAAAAGCACTTTTGGAGGAGGTGCTTTTATATAATAATGAAAGTTTTCTAATACCGCTCTTTCTAATCGCACTGCTGTTCTTATGGATGACAGAGAAGGACAGAAAAGTGCGGGTTGTCCTGCTGTATTTTGTGGCAGCGCTCGGTGTGGTCTTTTTATGTCCGCTCTATGCATGGATTGGGATGAAGATTGATGCGGATGTCTATTATCGCGTTCTATGGTCGTTGCCAATGGGCATTTTGGTTTGCTACAGCGTAGTGAAATTAATGGCGCGGTTTCGGTCGATTTTTGCGAAGACACTGATTTTTTTAATGGCGGTGTTGGCGATTATGATCAACGGAGATTTGGTGTACACAAAATCGATGCATGTTAAGTCGAGCAATGCGTATCATGTCCCGCAGATTGTGATTGATGTGGCAGATGCGCTTAAGCTGGAAAACTATAGACCAATCGCAGTACTTCCAGCAGAGCTGCTGCCGTTTTTGCGACAATATACCGCAGATATTTTTACGCCTTATGGTAGAAATATCTTAGAACCAGCATGGACTTTTCAAAATGAACTGTATGATGCGATGGAGGGAGATCGCGATGCATATGATGTGGATGAGGTAGCCAGATGTGCGCGAAATCATCAGTGTGCTTTTGTTGTGCTATCGTCGATAAAACAAATGAATGGCAGTATGGAGGAAGAAGGATATTTTTTATTTCGGTTTGTGCAGGGGTATTTTATTTATATGGATTACAATTATTATTGGGTGTTTAAGGAACAGGGACTTTTGGATGCGGATGTGATTGAGGCAGGAGGATGAACAAGATGCGGTCATTGAAAAATATTATACTGTTGCAAGCTGTCATTGTAATTTACACAATCTCGGGCGTGATGTCCAAGGAGGCTTCTAAAAGTCAAGGAAATTTAATCCGATTTTTGTTTTTCTTTGGAATGGAATTTGTTATTTTGGCAGTTTATGCGGTATTGTGGCAACAGATTATCAAGCGGTTTGAGCTGTCTGTCGCTTATGCAAATCGTTCGATGGCAGTTGTCTGGTCTATGGTGTGGGCGGTTGTCTTTTTTCATGATACCATAACACTACAAAATATTGTGGGGGTGTTGTTGGTAGTCGTTGGGATGCTTATTGTAAATTCTGAAAATGCAAAGGAGGAGATAGATGATTAGCAGGTTTGCCGTTGCTATGTTTTTGTCAGTCGCCATTGCATCTATTTCACAGGTTCTTCTAAAAATAAGTGCTGAAAAACATTATAAAACATGGGTGAGAGAATATTTAAATCCGTATGTGGCCGGTGGTTATGGTTTGCTTTTCCTTTCTATGCTCCTGACAGTGTATGCGTATAGTGGCATGGATTATAAAAATGGGCCGATAATTGAGTCATTAGGCAATGTGTTTGTGTTGGTGATGGGATATTTTGTGTTTGGCGAGAAGATTCGCATTCAAAAATTTATAGGAATTGTATGTATTATGACAGGGATTATTATCTTTAATGTATAGGGTATTTTTTGAGAAGGCAACACAGCGAGGAAAAATTTACATTTTGATTTCAATAAAAAGATGTTGAGCAAAGTTCTATGTTTTGCTATAATTATTACGCAAATGTTACAGAATAATAGGAAGCTATTAATCTAAGAGAGCTGTTTATTTGAAAGAAAGGGAGGCGTGCCAGGCGGCGCAGGGCAGTATGAAAAAGAAGGAAAAATTGAGATTGCAGAATACAGACAGAAGAAAACCAATAAAGTACGCTGACATTGATACAGAGGATTTTTACGGGGAGGATATCGAATCAGAGCAGGAAGAACAGTTTGATACCGATGATGATGAATATATTGTTGCATATTCCAGCGAGGATAAGACAGTTGGTACATACAGACAGGAAGAGATGCAGGAGTACGCAGATGAATATGCATCAGAACTAGAAAACGAGGAGTATGAGCCAGAGGAGTACGATGAACCTGAGGAATATGAATCGGAAGAGTACCAATCCGAAGAATATGAGGAAGTTGAGGAGTATGAAGAAACTGAGGAGTATGAGTCAGAAGAGTACGAGGAATCAGACGAATATGAAGAAACTGAGGAGTATGAGTCAGAAGAGTACGAGGAATCAGACGGATATGAAGAAACTGAGGAGTATGAGTCAGAAGAGTACGAGGAATCAGACGAGTATGAGTCAGAGGAGTACGAAGAAACTAAGGAGTATGAGTCAGAAGAGTATGAAGAGTTTGGGGAGTATGAACCAGAAGAGTACGAGGAATTAGAGAAGTACGAAGAAACTGAGGAGTATGAAACGGAGGAATATGAATCCGAAGCGTATGAGGAATCTGACGAGTATGCGGCAGAAGAATACGAAACTGAGGAATATGCGTCAGAGGAGTACGAGGAAACTGAGGAATATGAATCCGAAGAATACGAAGATATTGGGGAGTACCTTTTAGAGTCGGAAGCGTATAAAACAGAAGCGCCAGAGTTACAATACAATACAAAGGAAATCAATATTGATCTGTATGAAGCGGAGGATTACGCGGAGGACACAGAGAGTTATTATGAACATTCTGAGGAGGAATATTACGACGAGGATACATATGAGGAGTCAGATGCCTATTATGATGACGAGGACTCTTTTGATACCGCATTTGGAGAGTACAATGACAGTTACGAAAATGATATCGCGGCGTTTGATCTTGGAGAAGAGTTAAGTTTCTGGCAGAGAGTAAAACTGCGGATGCAGCATCTGACAATTTTTGATGCGGTTCTTGCATGTACGGGTGTTGTTGTGCTGGTGGCTGCGGTTGTGATTCTCAGTATGTTTATTCAATCCAATCAGTTAGATAAACAGATTGAAGCGTTAGCGCCTTTGGGAGATGAATTAAAGAATCTGGGAGTTGTGGGTGATGATGGTCTGCTTGCCATGTCAAATGCTGCACTTTCTGGCATGTTTACGGAGGAAGAAACAAGTTTGGAGGAGATTTCTTCAATTGAAGTGGTTGCGGAGCCAGAAACTGCCAAAGTGAACGTGAGCTTTGTATCAGTGGAAAAGGATCTCAAAATACGATTTACAGATGCAAACACAGGAGAACTGATTACTGGAACAGTTTTTGAGGTGACATTGACAAATGCAAAAGGAAAACAGCTTGTGTTAAAAGATGAAGATATGGACGGAATAATTTATGCGCAGAATATCACTGCAGGCGTGTTTGATGCGATTGTGACCTCGACAGAAAAATATAAGTTCCCAGCAATGGCGCAGCATGTAACGGTGAAGGATAAGGTTGAGTATGTCGTGATTAATGTGCAAGACGAGGTAAAGACAGAAAAGCAGATTAATGTAGTGGCAGAAGACACGCAAAAAAATGATGCTGAGACGGAAGCGGAAGTGCTCAAGGACACTGTAGAGTGGGTGGAATCCACAAAAACGCCTGTGAGCGGTTCCGAAAGTTATCTTCTTGTGGATAAAAATACCATTGCAGATCCATCACAGGTTTCGAGATTGGCGGCAAGAATGCTCTTTGACACACTGAATGTATCTCTGGACCAGTCAGAGGCAACACTAACTGCAGGGGCTGTGCTTACCCTGAAAGGAACAGAGTTTACAGATACAAAGGAAGAAGATATTGAATATCAATACACGACAGAATGGAAAAGTTCTGATGAGAGTGTTGCGTCTGTCAGCAATGGCAAGGTGACAGCAAAAGCAGAGGGAACAGCAGTCATTACATACACAGTTACCAAAAAGACGATTACGACCACATATGAACCAAAGGAAACTGTGGAAGAGACATTGGAAATTATGCTTGAGGACTATCAAGAACTTCCAGATAAGGAAAAGGAAAAGTGTACTCCAATCAAGGATGACGCAGATCAAACAATTGGATATATCTATCAAAAAGTAACCGAACCACAAAAGAAGACAAGTGAGACGACGGAGAGTGCAAGCGCTGAGTGCAAGATAACTGTCGAGGCGGTGAAGATTGCATCGGGAAGTCTGGAAATTGTAAAGAGTGCAGACAGTTGTGCTGTCGGAGAGACAGTGACTGTAAAGCCGTCAAAACTTGTGTATACGAAGCAGGATGGAAGCACAGAGACTATCACGGAAAATTTTCCTGTTATTACGTGGGACAGTGGGGATGCTTCTATTGCTGCGGTTGACTCTAAAGGTGTTGTAACGGGTATTCAAGAGGGAAAAGTACAAATTACAGGAACTGTATCTGGCATACAGGGTGCCGATGGAAAAGAATTAAAGATTAACAGCAGTGTGGAAATTCATATCATAGGTGGAAAGGAGCTGTCAATTTCGCTTGACCGCACAAAAGATGTCAATCTGGCAGTGGGAGGGACGACGACACTTGTGGCAACCGTCTCTAATTCTAAGGAAGATGCCGGTGTGACATGGGAGAGTTCTGATGTGAATGTGGCAACTGTTGATGAAAAAGGCGTGGTTACTGCAATCGCAGCAGGAAGTGTGACTATTACTGCAATCACAAAGGAGCAGGGTGCCGATGGCAATTCGCTAAAGGCAACATGTGTTGTTACGGTTAATTCCAATGTAGAGGTAGATACAACAACGAAACTAAAAGATAAGAATGGAAATCAAATTTATATCAAAAATGCTGATGGCAGTTACAGAGAAGCCGTCTACGCGGATTACTTTAGCAGCGAGGAATTTTATATTACGTCGCAGCCACAGTATATCTATACAGGCTGGCAGACAATAGACGGAAAGACATATTATTTTGACAAAACTGGCAATGTTGTGACTGGCACACAAATTATCCAAGGTGTGACATATAATTTTGGTACAGATGGAGCAATTGCAACTTCCGTGAATGGTTCGACTTTTGGAATTGATGTGTCCAGACACAACGGAACCATTGACTGGAATGCAGTTAAGGCTTCAGGAGTAGATTATGTGATTATCCGCTGTGGATATAGAGGTTCTGCTACAGGGGTGTTAATCGAGGACCAGTCATTTCGGACAAACATCAAAGGGGCTACAGCAGCCGGACTAAAAGTTGGCGTGTATGTGTTCTCACAGGCTATCAATGAGGTTGAGGCAGTCAAAGAGGCATCGCTGGCGGTAAGTCTTGTAAAAGGTTATAATCTCACTTATCCAATTTTTATTGATACAGAGTCTAGCGGTGGCAGAGCAGACAAAATTGATAGAGCGACGCGGACCGCAGTTGTCAATGCTTTTTGTCAGACAGTTGCAAGTGCTGGATATAAGCCAGGAATCTATGCATCAAAAACATGGTTTGAGGACAAACTAAACATGGGGGCAATCGGAAATTATAAGATTTGGCTTGCACAATATTCTACTGCGCCTACCTATAGTGGCAGATACGATATGTGGCAGTATTCATGCAAGGGTAAAATTAGCGGAATCAGTACCAAAGTAGACTTAAACTACAGCTACTTAGGGTATTAGGCTTGCATTATTTCCAATTTTAGGATAAAATAGCAAGAAAGATAATTACGGAGGTAAATTTTTGATGAGAACTTATTTGGTGACTGGCGGTGCGGGCTTTATTGGATCAAACTACATTCATTATATGTTTCGGAAGTATGACAATGCGATTCGGATTATCAATGTGGATGCCTTGACCTATGCCGGAAATCTTGAGAATTTGAAAGAGATTGAAAACAGAGAAAACTATACATTTATCAAGGCGGATATCACAGATAAGGAAGCTATAACAAAAATTTTTGCGGAGAATGATATTGATAGAGTGGTTCATTTTGCAGCGGAGAGTCATGTAGACAGAAGCATTAAAAATCCAGAAATATTTGTGCAAACAAATGTTTTGGGAACTGCAGTAATGCTCAACTGTGCGAAAGCGGCTTGGGAGCGTCCAGACGGCAGTTTCCAGGAGGGAAAAAAGTTCTTGCATGTTTCTACAGATGAAGTTTATGGTTCTCTGGAAGAGGATGGCGGGTATTTCTATGAGACTACCCCATATGCGCCGCACAGTCCCTATTCTGCGAGCAAAGCAGCCTCGGACATGCTTGTGCGTTCCTATATGGACACCTATCAGTTTCCGGCAAATATTACAAATTGTTCCAATAATTACGGACCCTATCAGTTCCCAGAGAAATTTATTCCGCTGGTCATCAACAATGCGCTTCAAGGAAAGAATCTTCCGGTATATGGAGATGGCAAAAACGTGCGCGATTGGCTCTATGTTGAGGATCACGCCAAGGCGATTGATATGGTGCAGGAGCAGGGAAGGCTATTTGAAACCTATAATATTGGCGGACACAATGAGAAGCAAAATATAGAGATTATCCATATTATTCTTGAGACGTTGCAGGAGCAGCTTGCGGATGATGACCCACGCAAGAAGTTCGTATCCAAAGATCTAATCACCTATGTGGAGGACAGAAAAGGACATGACAGACGCTATGCGATTGCGCCGGATAAGATTAAGGCGGAGATTGGATGGGAGCCTGAGACAATGTTTAAAGAGGGTATCCGCCAGACAATCAAGTGGTACTTTGAGCATGAGGATTGGATGAAAAATGCGACAAGTGGCGATTATCAAAAATATTATCAAGAGATGTACAAGTAAATTTGGATGAGCAGAATACAGGGAACGTCAGTACCGATAGGTATGGCGTTCCCACTTTGGCGTAAAATAGACTCTTGAGGACTTTTGGTTTTGGAGATTTCGAGAGACTATTCCATGATACAGGAGGTATTTTAACTATGAAAGGAATAATATTGGCGGGTGGTTCTGGCACAAGACTCTATCCTTTGACAAAGGCGATTTCAAAACAGATTATGCCGGTCTACGATAAACCAATGATTTATTATCCACTGTCAACACTGATGCTTGCAGGGATTCGCGACATTTTAATTATCTCAACACCACGGGATCTTCCAGTGTTTCGAGAATTGTTTGGAACAGGGGGGCAGCTTGGACTTCATATGGAGTATGCAGTGCAGGAACAGCCGCGAGGACTTGCAGATGCGTTTATTATTGGGGCTGATTTTATTGGAGAAGATTCTGTAGCGCTGGTTTTAGGTGATAATATTTTTTACGGACAAAGCTTTTCTAAGCTGTTGCAGCGCGTTGCGGCAAAAAAGAGCGGCGCTACTATTTTTGGTTATTATGTGCGTGATCCGCGAGAATATGGCGTGGTGGAGTTTGATGAGAATGGAAAGGCGATTTCAATTGAAGAAAAGCCAGAGAAGCCGAGAAGTAACTATGCAGTGCCAGGACTTTATTTTTATGACAATGATGTTGTGGAGATTGCTAGGAATGTGAAGCCATCTGCGCGCGGAGAAATTGAGATTACAAGTATCAATAATGAATATTTAAAGCGCGGAACATTAACGGTGGAGACAATGGGACGTGGTTTTGCGTGGCTTGATACAGGAAATCATGATTCTTTGCTTGATGCAGCAGATTTTGTCTGTGCGTTTCAAAAGCGACAAGGACTTTATATCTCTTGTATCGAGGAGATTGCATATAAGAGAGGCTTTATCACCAAGGAACAGCTTCTGCAGCTTGCACAACCACTGATGAAGACGGATTATGGAAAATATCTTGTAGAGGTTGCAAATGGACTCTAAGGGGAAGAAGATTGGGATACTGTTGGTTTTGTGTACTTTGCTGCTTGTCATGGCAGCAGTAGTGTTGGTCAATTACAATAAACTTGTAGGAAATAGTTCAGGCACAGTTTCTAATAACAGTACAGACAGTAATACCAAACAGATTATAGAAGAGGACGGAAAGGTACATGGTGCGGACTTGTCGGCATTTATGAAGGACAATGATTTTTTTGATGTTGAGATGCCGAAGAACTCCAATAAAACTACATATGATGAGGTGGACGAGAACGGCGAAACAGTACGAAATTTAACACTTCTGGCAAGTTCTGTAGAGCGCGATATCCGAGTGAAGATTATTGATGACAAAGGGGAGACTGTAATCGGAGAGCCGTTTTCTGTGGAGGTTGCAGAGACAGGGATATATATTGACGAGGATAAAGATGGTATTATTCAAATACCAGACATAAAACCTGGAGAGTACAAAGTTTCTCTGGAGGAACAGCCAGGATTTAAGGTGCCTGCCGCGCCTGTAAGTGTTCGTGTTCGCTCGATGGTATCTTATACAGTGATTGACGATATAGAGTATTTTGTGCACTCTGAGGCGGAGGTTGATATTTTAAAGGAGGACACAAAAGAAAAGAAGATTGACAGTGAGGATGAGGATGATACACAATATACAGCGCTGCTGGATGTGGAAGAAGAACAGGGAAATGCAGTTCAGCTAGGGATTGATGTGTCAAAGTGGAATGGTGAGATTGACTGGGAGGTTGTGAAGGCTGAAGGAGTTGATTTTGCAATCATTCGATGCGGATACAGAGGTTCTTCTTCTGGATGGCTCATTGAGGACCCATTTTTTTATCGAAATTTGACAGAGGCAAAAAAAGCGGGAATTCAGGTTGGGTTATACTTTTTTACACAGGCGACGAATCAGGTAGAGGCAGTTGAGGAGGCCAGTATGGTTGTGACCCTTTTGGGAGAAACGACATTGGATTATCCAGTGTTTATTGACACAGAGGGAGCTGGCGGAAACGGCAGAGCAGACAATCTGGATGTTGCGACAAGAACTGCTGTGGTCAATGCGTTCTGTCAGACCATTCAGAATGCGGGGCTTGACGCAGGTGTGTATGCAAGCCGCAATTGGTATTTAAACAATCTCAATGTTGAGGAGATGATTGCGCCGAACATTTGGCTCGCAGAGTACAGACAGACACCTTTGTATGAGGGGCGTTATGATATGTGGCAGTATACTTCAAGCGGTGCAGTTGCCGGTATAGAAGGAAGAGTGGATTTGAATGTCAGCTATCTGGGTATCAATTAAACTTTATTGGATGTGCATATAGGATGATATAGAAAGGAATTTTGAAAAACATGGGAAAGATTACAGTAGAGGAATGTGTTGCGGACGGGATAGTCATAGAGGGACTTAAGGTGATTACACCGCAGGTATTTGGCGACAACAGAGGATATTTTATGGAGACCTACAACTACAATGATTTTAAGGCAGCAGGTATCGATCAAGTTTTTGTGCAGGACAACCAGTCCGCTTCCAGAAAAGGCGTGCTTCGAGGACTGCATTTTCAGAAAGAGTTTCCGCAGGATAAACTTGTCCGCGCTGTCAGAGGCGAGGTGTATGATGTTGTGGTCGATTTGCGGGAAGGGTCAAAAACCTTTGGAAAATGGTATGGGGTCTATTTATCGGAGGAGAATAAAAAACAGTTTTTTGTTCCAAAGAATTTTGCGCATGGTTTTTTAGTGCTTTCGGACTATGCAGAATTTTGTTATAAATGTACTGATTTTTATCACCCTAATGATGAGGGTGGTTTGTTATGGAATGATCCAGATATTGGGATTCAATGGCCGATTCCAGAAGGAATGGAGTTGACGATTTTGGAGAGAGATCAGAATTGGGGTGGCATAAAGGAATTTAAGCGATGAGAAAAGGATTATCCAAAACCATTGTCAAATTGTATGTGACGCTTGCGGCCGCAATGCTTGCGGCTGTGATTTTAATCCATCACAATCCGCTGGCAGACCCACAGGAAGAGTTCATTAAAAAGGTGATTGCCTGTCTGATTATCGTGGGAGCAATAGGGATTTTTTATCGGTTTTATGACAGGCTGATAACACTTCCTGTAGAATTGTGGCAGTCGCGGAAACTAATCTGGAAGCTTGCAAAAAATGATTTTAAAAACCGTTATGCCGGGTCGTATCTAGGTCGTGTGTGGGCGTTTACGCAGCCTGTCGTCACAGTGCTTTTATACTGGTTTGTGTTCGGACACATTATGGGACAGGACAAGAAAGAGATCCTCAATGTTGGTGTGGAAGCGCCTTATGTGCTGTGGCTCACAGCGGGGCTTGTGCCATGGTTTTATTTTAGCGAGGCGATTAATAATGGTACGACTTCGCTTTTGGAGTACAGCTATCTAGTCAAAAAAGTCGTGTTTAAGATTAGCATTATTCCAATTGTAAAATTAATTGCGGCGTCATTTGTTCATCTGTTTTTTGTTGTGTTTATGCTGCTTGTGTATTTTGTGTATGGATACAGACCATCACTCTATTTACTACAGCTTCTATACTATTCTTTCTGTATGTTTATGTTTGTGTTGGCTCTGAGTTATTCAACCTGTGCGATTGTTATTTTTTTCCGCGATTTGACGCAGATTATCAATATTTTATTGCAGGTTGGCATGTGGGCAACACCAATTCTGTGGAATATTTCCTTGCTGGATAACAGCCCTATTCTACAGAAAATTATGAAGATCAATCCAGTATTTTATATTGTGAATGGCTATCGAGATGCAATGTTTGCAGAGAAGTGGTTCTGGCAGGATTTTTATTCAACGGCTTACTTTTGGATTGTGACAGTGGTCTTTTTTGGCATTGGAGCGCTGATATTCCGAAGATTGAAAGTGCACTTTGCAGATGTGTTGTAGACGAGAGGAAGTTTGAAAGAAGTTTTTTAAACGATTGATTGGTATGCGTGTCAAGACGCGCAAAGGGTATAATTATGGAAGAAAAAAAAGAAGAAACAACGCAAGTTGCAATTGCGGTGGAGAACGTCTGTAAGGTTTATAGGCTCTATGATAAGCCGACAGATCGATTGAAAGAAGCACTCAAACTGACCAGAAAACAGAAGTATCATGAATCGCATGCATTATCGAATGTTAGTTTCGATGTCCGGCAAGGAGAATGCGTTGGCATTATCGGGACAAATGGTTCTGGAAAATCGACAATTTTAAAGATTATTACAGGTGTGCTGAATCCGTCAAGTGGATCAGTTACTGTCAATGGCCGTATCTCTGCGCTTTTGGAGTTGGGAGCGGGATTTAATCAGGAATATTCAGGGATTGAAAATATTTATTTAAATGGGACCATGAATGGCTTTTCTGAGGAGGAAATTAAGGGGAGATTGCAAGATATTCTTGATTTTGCAGATATTGGTGATTATGTCTATCAGCCGGTAAAAACATATTCGAGCGGAATGTTTGTTCGTCTTGCGTTCTCAGTGGCCATCAATATTGATCCTGAGATTTTAATTGTTGATGAGGCGCTTTCTGTTGGTGACGTATTTTTTCAGGCAAAATGCTATCATAAGTTTGAAGAGTTTAAAAGAATGGGAAAGACTATTATGATTGTCAGCCATGACTTAAGCAGTATTGCCAAGTATTGTGACAGAGTAATTCTACTCAATCAGGGAGTGAAACTTGGCGAGGGTTCGCCTAAGGAAATGATTGATGATTTTAAGCGTGTTTTGGTTGGGCAGTATGAGCTGCCGGAATCGAAATCAGAGCAGACTTTGGTAAACGACGCGGATGTGCAAGAGGCAGTGCAGTCGCAGGCGGCTGCTCAAAAGCGTGCAAGACAACAGTCAGATGGTAGAGACGTAAAGATGCTTGAGTATGGCACACAGGAGGCAGTTATTGAGGAAATTTATCTGACAGATGACCGTGGGACGCAGACAAATGCCATTATCAAAGGACTTTCTTTCAGTATTTGTATGCGCGTAAGATTTTTACAGGATTTGCCAGCGCCGATTTTTGCCTTTTCGATTAAGACAGCTAAGGGCACTGAAATCACAGGGACCAATACTATGTTTGAAAAAGCATTTTTAGAGCCAGTGAAAGCAGGCGCGGTAAAGGACATTCGCTTTACACAGAAAATGTCACTGCAAGGCGGTGAATATTTAATCTCTTTTGGGGTTACAGGATACGAGGGAAATGATTTTAAAGTGTATCATAGACTCTACGATGCATTGGATGTGACTGTGGTGTCCGACAAGAATACGGTTGGATACTATGATATGGATTCCAAAGTGGTGGTCAAAGATGCGCATGAGAAAAGCGATTTGGGGGATAACATTATAAAGTACACAAAGATACAGTGAACAGGAGCGGGTGGAGACAGTATGGCAGATAAGATGCGAATAAAGCAGGAAAAAATCGGTGGTGTAATTATGGATTACACCTACTATGCAGGGCAGGATTTGTATTCGGACGGCGCAGTGGAAGATGAGATGTTGGACATTGCAATGAACAATTCGCCAGAGCACTTTTTACAAATAATTGAAGAAAAGAAAAGCTGGCCGATTTTTTATCATTTTTCGCCGCTGCGCACGAATATTATTGACTGGATACCGTTCAAAAAAACAGACAAGGTGCTTGAGATTGGATCTGGATGTGGGGCGATTACAAGTGTGTTGGCCAAAAATGTTGGCAGTGTCACTTGTGTGGATTTATCCAAAAAACGTAGTTTGGTAAATGCATATCGCAACTGTGATGCGGACAATATTACAATTGTAGTCGGTAATTTTAAGGATATTGAACCCCATCTGGATACAGATTATGATTATGTATTGTTGATTGGCGTCTTTGAATATGGGCAGGCATATATTGGCGGCGCATCTCCCTATGAGGATTTTATGCGAATTTGTGACCGTCACAGAAAGCGAGAAGGACGCCTTGTCATTGCGATTGAAAATAAATTTGGACTAAAATACTGGGCAGGATGTCGAGAGGACCATCTAGGGACTTATTTTTCAGGGCTAGAAGGGTATCATGAGGGAGGTTCTGCGAGAACGTTTACTAGACATGGACTGGAAAAGATACTAAGTAAGGTTGGAATAGAAGAATATAAGTTCTATTATCCATATCCAGATTATAAGTTTGCGACAGCCATCTATTCGGACGCTTATCTTCCCCAAAAAGGAGAGTTAAGCAGCAATCTCAGGAATTTTGATAGAGAGCGGGTGCTCTTATTTGATGAGAAACAGGTGTTTGATGAAATTTTGGATGAAAATGAGTTTCCGCTGTTTTCCAATTCTTATTTGCTGGTAGTTGGCAGCGCGCCTAATGTCATTTACACCAAATTTTCTAATGATAGAGCTGCAAAGTGGGCAGTGCGTACATCAATTGTCAAGGAGCCGTCAGGGCTGATTCATGTAGAGAAGCTGCCAGATACAGAGGTGGCATGCAGGCATTTAAAGAATACCAAACAAGCATATGAACAATTGTCAGTGCGTTATGAGGGGACAAAGATTAAGATCAATACTTGTACTGTGATTGGGGGAGATCTTAGAAATGGACTTTCTTTTGTGTACTGTAATGGAAGAACGCTGGAATCCTTGCTTGACGAGTGTTTAATGCGGGCGGATGTCGCGGGATTTAAGGCACTGATTGAGGAATATCTCTATTGGCTACGCTATAAGGAAGATACTTTTGCAGTCAGCAACTTTGATTTTATCTTCCCTAACATTCTTGTGGATGGGGAGACATGGCATGTCATTGACTATGAGTGGACATTTGACAAGCATATTGACTCAAATGACATTGCTTTTCGGGCATTTTACAATTATATGCTTGGCGGGGAGATGCGCAGGGCGTGCAAGGACCTTCTTATGAATGATATTTTGGGATATACTGATGCGCAGATAGCGGAAGCAGCCGTGGAAGAACAGGAGTTTCAGCTTCGGATTACACAGCGTCGTGCCTCGGCGGAGCGAATGCGGGAACTAATTGGAAATCCGGCATATGATCTGGAAGGAATGGTACAGTATTGCCGTCATGCTGATTTGCAATATGTGGTGCAGATTTATATTGATTATGGCGAGGGATTTAGTGAGGAAAATTCACAAAGGCTGCTAAATTGTTATCTGCTGGGAAAACACTTGAAATTGGAGTATGATATTCCAAAGGACGCGGTAAAGTTCCGCATTGATCCTTGCTCCTTTCCTTGTGTTGTGGAAATTCTTAAGGTTCAGGTAGGAGACAGAATGTATAGCGCAGAGGAGATTGTGGTGAATGGCTGCTGGCAAGAATGTGGCGTGGTTGTATTTGACCATGAGGACCCCAATCTGGCGTTTGATGTAGAAGGTGGCAGACACCTCACAGCAGAGTTAGACGTTCTGGAACTGCAGCCGCAGTTTGCAGAACAGATTGTACAGAGTGCAACAAAAGAGGGATTTTTCGCTAAGACAAGGGCTTTTTTTAAGCAAAAAAATAATTAAAAATGCATTCTGAGATGGAGGATGAGAATGTTAGGAAAGATAAAAGGTGCCATACAGGACAGATTGTATCAGAGTTGCATCGAGGAGTATGAGAGAGATTTGCGCTGTCAGACCGATCCTTATCTGGTGTGGGTTCAGGAGAATGAACTGCGTACTGCTGAAAAAATGGGAACAGAGCGATGTTCTGACCTTGGCATTGTCTATATGGAGGATTGTGGCAGCCGGTTTTCTTTGTCTGATTTCAATAAAAAGTATCTTTTGTTTGTGTCTCGGGAAGGTAGAGTGGCAGTAAATGCGATAAGCGAGGTAATAGCGTATTTTGAATCTCACCAGGATACAGATATGGTCTATCCAGACGAAGATGTATGGATGTTAAATCAGAGCAGACCACAAAATGTTCTGAAAGACGACGGGGGTGCGCATCGAATTTTTCCGTGGACAAAACCAATGTGGTCGCCAGATACCTTGTTTTCTTTCTTTTATTTTGGTCATATCTTTGCAGTTCGCAGGGAGGCTTTCTTGGGGATTGTATGGCTTGCAGATGCAGATTATCGCAGGAATATCTATGATTTTGCGCTGAAGGCGTCGGAACAGGGCAGTTGTCCCAACCATATTGAGAAGATACTATTTCATGCATATGAAAGAGGTGACAGCAGGGAAGCGATTGAGGACGCACTTATGCACAGAACGGATTTTATTGGTGTGGGTGATGCGTATGATGATATTCGTGCTCAGGCAATGGTACGGCGCGGACTTGCAGGGAAAATGGTGCTAGATGCAAAAACAGGCTTCTCTTATCCCATCTATGAAGTGCCAGACAAGCCGCTTGTCAGCATTGTCATTCCCTCTAAGGACAACCCAAAGGTACTTCAACAATGTATTCGTTCTATTTATGCACACACGGATTATCCAAATTTTGAGTTGATTGTGATCGATAATGGCAGTGCAGAGGAAGTCCGTGCTGTACTCGAACATTTTCAAGAGGAGTGTTCATTTCAATATTTGTATCTGCCAATGGACTTCAATTTTTCACGGATGTGTAATTTAGGAGTGAAAGAGGCGAAAGGAACATATATTCTATTGCTCAATGATGATATGGAGGTAATTGAGGATTCATGGCTAACTCGAATGGTTGGTCAAGCATCATTGCAACATGTCGGTGCAGTGGGTGCAAAACTTTTGTATCCAAACTCGACCAAAATACAACATGTAGGGATTACCAATACGATATCAGGGCCGGGACATAAACTAAAACTACTTGACGATAGTCTGTCTTACTATTATGGTAGGAACCGTTTTGTGTATGATATGATTGGTGTTACGGCTGCTTGCCTTTTAATGCGCAAAGATTGTTTTCTTGCTATGGGCGGATTGTATGAAGGGCTTGCTGTGGCATACAATGATGTTGACTTGTGTTTTCGTCTGTGCGCAAAAGGATTTTATAATGTCCAGCGCAATGATGTGGTGTTGTATCATCATGAGTCACTGAGCCGCGGAGATGATTTAAAAGATGAGAAGAAATTAAAACGTCTGACAGCGGAACAAGATGTGCTTTATAAGCGGCACCCCGATCTTTACAGGCGAGACCCTTTTATTGGAACGCTGTTAAACAGCGGTGATCCAGAGTACAGTTGCCGTTGGCTAGAAGGGTATGAGCGCTCGGATGCCATTTCTGTAGGTGATATTCCTGTAGAGGGGAAAAAGCTTCCGCCACAGGAAAAGATGAACCAAGCAATTATGATTGCTTTGGAGGATTGCGGGCGGGAAGACCATGCAAAAAAGGCATATTATCTCATTAAGGGCTGGGCGTATATACCTGGCGTAGACAATGCACGTTATCGATTTAAAATCCTTTTTGTCAATAATGCGGGCAATGTGTGGGAGCTTCCTGTGCAGAAGCGGTATCGCAAGGATGTGGCAGCAATTTTGCCGGACGAAACCAATGTGGAACTGACTGGATTTTGTAGCTGGATTTTTGAAGGGACGTTGCCGCCTGATACGTATGAATTGTGGATGACCGCAAAAGATGGCTGTTCAAGACAGAGACTATATCGAAGTATGGAGAAAAAGCTGGCAATCGAATGAGAGAAAAAATATTACAATATCAGAAAGAACTTTTTGCACAGAAGACACCATATCTGCAGTGGTTGAGACAGCAAAAAACACGGGATACAATGGTTTCGGGGAAGCAGATAAACAAGCTTCCCTTTTCTTCGTGTATGGATAGTGTAAAATGTTTTGGGGAAATTTATGCAGAGCAAATTTATCTGTTTGTGAGAGAGGGCGGAACACTGACGGAGGGTGCAGAACAACGAATAGCAGAGTGTTTTCTTGCGTCTGAGGAGAAGGACAGAGTGGTTCTTGTCTATGCCGACGAAGACTATGCGGGAAGCCTGCAAGAGCTTTACGGCATGGAGGAAGGGTGTTTTGATGCTGCGGTCACAGTGCCATATCAACACAGCGTGGAAAAAGGGGATGTGTATTACAGGGGGCTGCCTTGGTTTAAACCGGACTTTTCGCCGGATACGCTCGCTTCTTTTTTCTATCTTGGCAGTATGTTTGCTATTTGCGGAGATGTGATTTTAAAGATAGTCGGTAAATATCAGGATGAAATTGATATTTATGAGCTTGTCTATTGGATTTTTCAGGAGGCGTTAGAAAGGCATCAGTCGGGAAAAAATACTGGAATTATCCATATACCAGAGGTATTGTATACCAATGACAGCCAAAAGAAAATACAGCGAATGGAGTGTTCAGAAAAAATTCAATTGCTGTATCAAAAGGAGTACGAACAAGAGAAAGTATCCATTATTATTCTAAGTAAAGACCATGTGGAACTGTTAAAACATTGTTTAGAGACACTGAGCCAATACACAGAATATAAAAATTATGAAGTGATTATTGTGGATAACGGTTCAGAACAGAAACAACGAATATTGGATGTCATTGACGCATGTAATAATATAGATAAAAAGCACAAGATTTACTATTTTTATCAGAGACAGGAATTTAATTTTTCTGCGCTGTGTAATATTGGCGCACAGCATGCAACTGGCAGATATTTGCTTTTTATGAATGATGATGTGGAGGTTATAGATACCATTGAAGGTAGAAAGTGGCTGAACAGAATGATGGTGTATGCTGCGAAGCCTCATGTGGGCGCTGTTGGGGCAAAACTGTATTATCCTAGTCGTTCGAGAGAAGAAGTCAGTGATAGAATCCAACATGTAGGGATTACCAATATGGGCATTGGACCTGCACATAAGTTGAATGGCAGGAGAGACACAGACTGTATCTATCATGGACGCAGCACGCAGAATTATAATATGCTGGCAGTTACTGCTGCCTGTATGCTGATAAAAAAACATGTGTTTGATGCAGTTGGCGGATTTGATACATCTTTTCCCATAGCATACAATGATGTGGAGTTTTGCTTTCGGCTGTATCAGCGGGGATATTTTTCGGTGCAAGTCAATGAGGCAGTGTTGATTCATCATGAATCTCTTAGTCGGGGATACGATTTTTCCCCAGAAAAGCAACAGCGATTGCAGGATGAAAAAGAACGACTGTATCAAAAATATCCTTTGTTTCGTGCTACAGATCCGTTTTATAGCCCGCATTTGGTACAGTGGAAAAAAGATGTGGATTATAATGTCAATTATTTATATGCGTGCGATAAAATGGTGAAGCCTGTACTTTTAGCGGCACAGGGCAGCAAATGGTCAAGTGATATTGTGCGGCGGGAAGGTTTTCGCGAGCGACTGTATCGAAGTAGCAACGTTGCCGGAAAAATATATGACAAAATTACAGGCAGAAATCTTTTGATGCTTCAGATAGATAGTATTGCGCAGGACGATAAAATGGTGACAATAACTGGCTGGTGCGTCCAGCGCAATCGGGATAATGTAAGACTTTCTAAAAACATCTGGCTTGTCGAGGAAACTAAGAAAACTGGTGTAGGAACAATATATGCGTTTGACTTGCCGTCAAAGCTGCGCGAAGATGTGGCAGAATTGTTTGCAGAGGATAAAAGTACAGAAAATGTAGCACTTTCAGGCATTTCTTTGCTGTTTGCAAAACAAGGGCTGCGATATGGGAAATACCGAATAGCAGTTCTGATTAACGGAAAACATTTGTTGTATATGCGTGACCAGACAGGAAATTTGGTATTTATAAAAATTGATGGGAATTCACAGTAGAAAGGTGTGGGACAAAATGGCAAAAGATATGAGTGACATTCATCAGAATAAGGAAGTGCAGGATGTGCAATTCTATAAGCAGGCATATGAGCAGGAAAAAGCGCGCGCAGCGTCTCTTGCAGGTAGACTTGCAGATGCCAGAAATGAGGCGGACAGCCTTCAGTTTCAGTTGGACCGCATCAAGAACAATCCGCTGTGGAAGGCGTCAAAACCTTTGCGTCAGACAATGCATTGGGGGCTTCGCAATTATCGGCGTCTGCGGAATCTGGGCGGGCCAAAAGGAATTGCCAGAAAAATAAAACAGAAGCAAATTGAGGCGGAGGCAAAGAAACTTCATGGAACAGCGAGTTTTCCGACGTCGGAAGAGGCAGAGAGGCAGAGAAATACCGTATTTGACCAGATGGTAAAAATTAGTATTCTAGTGCCGTTGTGGAATAATCAGCGGGAGTTTCAGGTAGAGATGCTTGACTCAGTGATGAATCAGACTTATCAGAATTGGGAATTATGTCTGGCAGATGGTTCTGATGCAGAACACGGTTATATTGAAGAAATTTGTAAGGAGTATGCCGCTCGCGCAAACGGTAGAATTGTCTATCATAAATTAGAGAAAAACGGTGGTATTTCTGGAAATACAAACGAGTGCTTTAAACTTGCTACTGGTACCTATATTGGTCTGTTTGATCAAGATGATGTTCTGCATCCTTCTGCGCTTTACGAGTATGTTAAGGTCATCAATGAACAAGGAGCAGACTATATTTACTGCGACGAGACTACTTTTAAAGGAAACAGCATTGACAATATGATTACGTTGCATTTTAAGCCAGATTTTGCGCCGGACAATCTGCGCGCAAACAATTATATCTGCCATTTCAGTGTGTTTTCGCGGGAGCTTTTGGAGGGAACCGAACTTTTTCGGAGTGGCTTTGACGGGAGTCAGGACCATGATATGATTTTGCGGCTAACTGCAAATGCCAAGAAGGTGGTGCATGTGCCAAAACTGTTGTATTACTGGCGCTCACATAAGACAAGTGTGGCGAGTGATATCAATGCAAAACCTTATGCAATCGCGGCGGCAAAAGGGGCGGTGGCAGACCATTTGACACGCTGCGGATTTAAAAATTTTGAAATCAAAAGCACACGTGCATTCGATACTATCTTTGAGATTAAGTACGAGATACGCAGTGAGGACAAAATTTCAATTTTAATTCCTAACAAGGACCATGTTGAGGATTTAAGACGCTGTATTGATTCAATTAAAGAACGCAGCACTTACAGTAATTATGAGATTATTGTAATTGAGAACAACAGTACGGGAAAAGCGGTTTTTGATTATTATGACACAATTAGAAAACAGAAAAATATAACGGTTGTTACGTATACAGGTGCGTTTAATTATGCGAAGATAAATAATTTTGGCGCTGGTTATGCCACAGGAAAATATCTGCTGTTATTGAATAATGACACGCAGGTGATTTCTATGAATTGGATGGAGTCCATGTTAATGTATGCCCAGCGGCCTGACGTGGGGGCTGTTGGCGCAAAGCTTTATTATGGAGACCGAACAATACAACACGCAGGTGTGGTTATTGGACTTGGCGCGCACAGGACGGCGGGGCACACGCACTATAAAATCAACTATGACAATCTTGGTTATATGGGACGGTTATGTTATGCACAAAATGTTTCTGCTGTGACAGGTGCATGTTTGATGGTCAGAAAGAGTCTTTATGATGCGCTTGGCGGATTGGATGAGGCGTTTGCAGTGGCGCTAAATGATGTGGATTTCTGCCTGCGTGTCAGGGAGAAAGGGTACTTGAATATCTTTACTCCGTTTGCAGAGCTGTATCATTTTGAGTCGGCTTCGCGCGGCAGCGATATTGTGGATGCGAAGAAAGCGGAGCGCTATGAGGATGAGTCAGAGTTGTTTCGCGAGCGATGGAAGAAGCTTCTAGCCAAGGGAGATCCATACTACAATCCAAACTTTTCTCTTGACCGCAGCGACTATTCGCTAAAGACAAATTAACTGTTACAGTTCAGCGTAGGACTTTGCACTACGCTTCAAAGTCCGTAAGAAAGTGTAGTGGTTAGAGTACATCAAGCCAATTGCGAAGTTTTTTGCATGGCTTGATGCTTGTAACAGGAAGCCGGAGGCTGAACTGTTACAATTAATTTTGGATAATTTGCATAGAATCTTGCAAAATTTCCAAATTTTTGGTTTAATATAAATGGAATGTAGTGCAAACTGACAACGCACTGATTTTAATGAATTTATGTGGAGGTAGCAGTATGAGTTTTATGGATGAATTTAATTTCTGGCTCAATGATGATTACTTTGACCAGGCAACAAAGGACGAGCTCTTAAAGATTAAGGACAATGAGAGCGAAATTGAGGACCGTTTTTACAAGGAGCTTGAGTTTGGTACGGGTGGACTTAGAGGTGTGATTGGTGCAGGTACAAACCGCATGAACATCTACACTGTTAGAAAGACGTCACAGGGTCTGGCAAATTATATCATCAAGGCAAATGGGCAGGAAAAAGGAATTGCCATCGCATATGATTCTCGTTTCATGTCTCCAGAGTTTGCAGATGAGGCGGCGCTCTGTATGGCAGCAAATGGCATTAAGGCATATGTGTTTGAGTCGTTGAGACCAACACCGGAACTTTCTTTTGCACTGAGGACACTCGGCTGCATCTCTGGCATTGTTATCACAGCAAGCCACAATCCCCCAGAGTACAACGGATACAAGGTATACTGGGAAGACGGCGCACAGATTACGGCGCCCAAGGACAAGGATATCATTAATGAGGTGAAGGCTGTAACCGATTATCATACAGTGAAGACAATGGATAAGCAGGAGGCAATCAACGCTGGTCTGTATCAGGTAATTGGCAAGGAAATTGATGACGCATACATGGTGGAATTAAAGAAACAGATTATTCATCCAGATGTAATTCAGGCAGTTGCAGATGACATTAAGATTGTATACACACCGTTGTGTGGAACTGGAAACAAGCCAGTGAGAAGAATCCTCTCTGAACTTGGTTTTAAAAATGTGTATGTTGTGCCAGAGCAGGAAAATCCCGATCCTAAGTTTACGACACTGGACTATCCAAATCCAGAAGACCCGAAGGCATTTACATATGCCTTAAAGCTTGCAAAAGAGAAGAATGCAGATATTGTGCTTGCGACAGACCCAGATGCGGACAGACTAGGCATCTATGCGCTTGACATAAAGAGCGGTGAGTACAAGGCGTTTACAGGCAATATGTCTGGTATGCTGATTGCAGAATATATTCTGAGAGAGCGCAGAGCAGCAGGAACAATGCCAGAGAATCCTGCACTTGTCACAACAATTGTGACGACAAACATGACAGCGCCTATCACAAAAGCGTATGATGTAAAATTGATTGAGGTGCTCACAGGATTTAAGTTTATTGGTGAGCAAATTAAGTTGTTTGAACAGACTGGTTCCAACAATTATGTGTTTGGTCTTGAGGAGAGTTATGGTTGTCTTGCAGGAACACACGCAAGGGATAAAGATGCGGTTGTCGCAGTAATGTGTTTGTGCGAGGTTGCTGCATGGTGCAAGAAGAACGGCAAGACGCTCTATGATATGATGCTTGAAATTTATGAAAAATATGGTTACTACAAAGAGACACAGTATGCAATCACAATGAAAGGTATTGATGGCTCTAAGCAGATCGCGGCACTGATGGACAAGTTCCGCAACAATCCGCCTAAGAAATTTGGCGAGTTGGAAGTTGTGCGCGTAAGAGACTATGAGAACGATGTTATCACAGAGCTTGAGAGCGGCAAAACTTATCCGACAGGTCTGCCAAAGTCCAATGTACTTTATTTTGACCTTACAAATGACTCTTGGTGCTGTGCAAGACCTTCTGGTACAGAACCTAAGATTAAATTCTATATGGGTGTCAAGGGAACAAGCCTTGAGGATGCACAGAAGAAGGTTGAGAATCTTACAAACGAGGTCAAGGCTGTCATAGAAGAATAAGAATAACTATTTAGGACAGGAATCAAACCGGACGGCTAAGGCAAAAGCCGTCTGGTTTCATTTCGTAAAGAACTTACATTTGAAAAATAGGAGATTTTTATGAAGAAATTATTTGCGCAGATTATGAAGTTTGGCGTGGTGGGTGTGATCTGCTTTGGCATTGATTATATTATTGGACTTTCGGTTATGAAAATGATTGTGAAACTGGGCGGCGAATCCTATTTTGAACTTGCATCTATGGCAGGTTCAGCGCTGGGATTTACAGTTTCCGTGATTATAAATTACATTATGAGTTTTAAATTTGTCTTCGAGCGGAAAGAAGATTTAGACCGCAGTAAGGAATTTGTTGCATTTATTATATTGAGTGTGATTGGGCTGGGATTAAATCAATTGATTATCTGGTTCTGTGTCGGACCAATTTATGGTGGGATTCAATTCATTCAAAATTTATTAAATTATGACCTTGCTTACACAGGCGCAAAGGTGATAGCGACGGCAATTGTGATGGTCTATAATTTTGTTACCAGAAAGATATTTTTGGAAAAGAAATCGTGAGCAAATGGAGGATAGGAATTAGGATGTCATTGGCGCAAAATATTAAGAAGACAATTAATTATAGCAAGAAAAATGGCTATGGCGAAGCAGTTGTTGCAGCGTGGGAGCGAGTGACAGCAAAGTATTATGCCGATTATGACTATCATGCACCCAGTGAGGAAATCTTGGCAAGACAGAGGGCGGATAAGAATGTATCGGATATTAAGTTTTCAATATTGGTGCCCGCGTATGAGACGCAGGCGGTTTATATGAATGCGCTGATAGAGAGCTGTGTTGCGCAGACTTATGCGAACTGGGAGCTTGTCATTGCAGACGGAAGTGAAAAGAATGCTGTCAGGGATTTGATCAGCCAGTACCAAGATGCGAGAATCAGATATGTACGTCTGGAAGGAAATAATGGGATAGCTGAGAACACCAATCAGGCGATTACCTTTGCAACAGGCGATTACTATGGACTGTTGGATCATGATGACATGCTGACACCAGATGCTCTGTATGAGATGGCACACGCCATACAAAAAAGTCGACCAATTTTGGCGTATTCTGACGAGGATAAGTGCGATATGTCGGGAGAACATTTCTATGATCCGCATTTCAAACTTGATTTTAATTTGGATTTACTTCTGACCAACAACTATATTTGTCATTTTATGACTGTGCGTGCAGATGTGCTTAAAAAGTTACAGATTAGAAAGGAATATGATGGTTCACAGGACTATGACATTATTCTTAGGATTGTGAGCAATTTATTGATAAAAGAAAAGGAGCGCAAAGAGGCAAAGCCAATTGAGGAATGCATTGTGCATGTACCAAAAGTGCTCTATCACTGGCGCTGTCATGAAAACTCTACAGCGGATAATCCACAGAGCAAAATGTATGCGTATGAGGCCGGAAAAAAAGCATTGATAGACTTTGCATCGCGCATGGGCTGGAAGGTTGATGTTCGCCACAACAAACATCTTGGTTTTTATCGGATTGAATATGGGGATAGTATCTTGACGCACAGACCAGATTTGGCTGCGGTCGGCGGTTTTGTCGCAAAGCACGGCAAAGTGGCATCTGGTATCTACCAGGGACAGCCTTTGCTGTACGCTGGCTATATGAATAGAATGGACTTGTATCAGAATACCAACTGGCTTGATATGCGCAATATGGCAGTCAACAAGGCATATCAGTCAGTCTATGAGGAAGTTACTGGACATTCGTACATCAGTACGCTATCTACAGAAGAAAAGGAATTGCCACAGTGGATACAGGAGTTGTGTCGAACCGCAGAGGGAGACAAGAAATTGATGGAGCTTGGCGAAAAGCTGTGCGCGCGCTTGACAGAGGATGGGGCAAGATTGTTGTTGGACCCCGTCTGTGTGAGAAAAATGTGAAAGGAACACGGTTTGAGAGGGGAATATGAAAAAGTCAACAATTGTGATACCAAATTTTAACGGTATGCAATATATACAGACTTGTCTTGAAAGTCTGTACACCGGAACCACAAAAGAAATAGCAGTTATTGTGGTGGACAATGCCTCGACAGACGGGAGTATGGAGTTGGTGCGGGACCGGTTTCCACAGGTGAAACTGGTTGTCAATCAGACCAATACAGGGTTTAGCCATGCAGTTAATCAGGGAATCCGTCTGAGCAGAACGCCCTATGTGATTTTGTTAAACAATGATACGCAGGCAGACTTATCGTTTGTGCATGAGCTGGAAAAAGTCATGGACAACGACAAGCGGAAACGATTTTTCTCTGCTTCCGCAAAGCTTGTCTCGCTGTACGATAAAGAGAAGACAGATGATGCGGGCGATTATTACTGTGCGCTGGGCTGGGCGTTTGCAAGGGGCAAGGGAAAGTGCGCAGCGGATTACGACAAAGACTGTGATATCTTTGCCTCCTGTGCAGGAGCTGCCATCTATCGCAGGGAATTGCTGGAAGAGAATCAGGTCGGATTGTTTGATGAGGAACATTTTGCATACTTTGAAGATATTGATATTGGCTATCGTGCAAAAATTTTTGGATATAGAAATCGTTTTGCGGCAAACTCTATAGTATACCATGCAGGAAGCGCCACGAGTGGTTCGCGGTACAATGCATTTAAGACGAGGTTGGCATCGAGAAATAGTGTCTATCTAATCTATAAAAATATGCCAGTTTTGCAGATTTTGTTGAATTTGCCGCTCTTGATTACAGGCTTTTTGGTAAAAATGCTATTTTTTGTTAGAAAAGGAATGGGAAGAGACTATCTTACAGGTCTCTGGAAGGGAATCCGGCTGTCAGCGGGACCTGCTGGAAGAAAACACAGACAGCGCTTTGAAAAGAAAAGAATTAGAAATTACGTGCTGATACAGTTTGAACTTTGGAGGAATTTGTTCCGGCTTTTTGCATGAGTAAAAAAAAAGTTGTACTTTTTGCTCAAATATTGTAGAATATAATGAGTTAAATTCTTTCCATTGGAATTAAGGTGAAAAAATTGATAAGAGATAATCAGAAGTATTTTAACAGACTGCTGGTTTTGCTCGATGCACTGGTTATAGGAGCCGCTTACTGGCTTTCCTGGTTTTTGTGGCTTGGCGGATATGTGAAAGAAAATGACCCTGGTACAGGTATTTTGGCAGTGCAGATTTATTTCACTGCATTTATAGCAATCGTTCCGGGATATCTGATTCTGTACAATGCGTTTGATCTGTATTCATCCAAGCGTACAGCAAAGACAGTATATGAGATTTTTAATATTATCAGGGCGAATACCATTGGGCTCCTGGCGGTTATGGTAGTGCTTTTTGCAATTAATATACCAGATTTTTCGCGCGGCATGATTGGGCTTTTCTATGGAATAAATATTGTGCTAGAATCGCTCATACGAAAAACTGTTCGATTTGGATTGCGGCGAATGCGCAAGAAAGGCTACAATGTCAAGCATATTCTATTGGTGGGGTACTCGCGCGCGGCGGAGGAATATATCAACAAGATTAAGGAGAACCCTGAATGGGGATATGAAGTCTGCGGGATACTGGATGACCATGTTCCGGTGGGGGCTGTCTACAAAGGGGTTCAGGTGACGGATGAGATTGATGCGCTGCACGCTATACTGCCTGAAAATAAGTTGGATGAGATTGGTATTACGCTTTCTTTGTCCGATTATGACAGGCTGGAAAGTATTGTCAGTATCTGTGAAAAATCAGGGGTTCATACAAAGTTTATCCCCGATTATAACAGTGTGATTCCAAGCAGACCCTATCTGGAAGACCTTGATGGACTTGCAGTGGTGAATATCAGAAGAGTGCCGCTCAACAATACAGCAAATATGTTGATGAAGCGGCTGGTGGACATTGTAGGCGCGCTGGCTGCCATTATATTGTCCTCTCCGTTTATGCTGGTGGCAGCAATTGGCGTGAAGACGACGAGTAGAGGACCGCTAATTTTTAAGCAGGAGAGGGTTGGGCTGCACAATAAGCCCTTTCAGATGTATAAATTCCGAAGCATGGAAGTACAGAGTACCGCTGATGAAAAGAAGGGCTGGACGACCAAAAATGATCCGAGAGTTACAAAAGTGGGTAGGATTCTTCGGAGTACAAGTATCGATGAGCTTCCACAGTTTTTTAATGTGTTAAAAGGGGATATGAGCTTGATTGGCCCACGTCCTGAAAGACCTCTTTTTGTTGAGAAATTTAAGGAGGAAATTCCCAGATATATGATTAAACATCAAGTACGACCTGGGATAACAGGATGGGCACAGGTAAATGGATACAGGGGGGACACCTCGATTAAAAAGCGGATTGAGTACGATCTTTACTACATTGAAAACTGGTCGATGACATTTGATTTGAAAATTTTATTTCTTACAGTATTTAAAGGGTTTATTAATAAAAATGCCTATTGAGCACTTTGCTATCAATAATTCTGTGCAGAAGTACAAATTTGCGAGCCGCTTTTGGCAGCATGGAGGTTTATAAAATGCAGGAGTATGATAATAATAAAAATAATAATATCAGGAGGATGCCGAACAGCAGTGACAGACCGCCGAGAAGTCAGGCGCAGAGTGGTCAAGCAAGAAGACCTGTGTCAAGGCCAGAGCATCAGGGGACTGCGGAGAGTTCGTCAAGACCAGTGCGTCGGAACACAGCGGAGGGTCAATCAAGACCAATGCGCCAGAGTACGGCAGAGGGTCAGCCGAGACAGAGACCAGTGAATGGACAGTCGGCAAGACCGACACAGGGTGGTCAGCCAAGGCCAGCGGGGCAGAGAGGACCAAGCAGCCAGCCAAGACCGGCAGGACAAGGAGAACCAAACAGTCAAGCAAGGAGGCCAGCGTCAAGCGCAGCGCAGGGGTCCTCTGGTCAGCCAAGGACAGCTAACAAGAAAACACAAAATACAGCGGGCAGCGCGCCTAAGAAAAAAAATGGAAAAAACGTAAGAAACTTAACACCGCAGCAGGCAACAAAGAAAAAACGCAGAAAAATCATACTGTTCGTATCAGAAATTTTCTTGTTGCTCATATTGGTCGGTGCACTCTGGGCAGTCAAGAAATCGCAGCTAATTCAGTATGTGGATATAAAGCCAGATGATGTCCATATCAATAAGGAAGTGCAGCAAGTGATTGACGACGGCACGACCAGCATGAAAGGTTACAGAAATATTGCCTTGTTTGGTGTGGATTCGCGCGATAAGGAACTCGATAAAAATACGCGAACGGATGTCATTATGATTGCATCAATTAATCAGGATACAAAAGAAGTGAAGTTAGTGTCTGTGTATCGTGACACTTGGCTGAATATGTCAACAGATAAGTATGGAAAGGCAAATGCTGCCTATGCAAAAGGCGGGGCGAAACAGGCAATCAGTATGCTTAACATGAACTTTGACATGGATATTACAGATTTTGTTACCGTGGGATTTGATGCTGTGATTCATGTGGTGGATGCAGTCGGCGGTGTTGAGATAAATGTGACGGAGGCAGAAATCAATGATTTGAACAATTATCAGATTTCAATGGTAGGAAAGCAGACAGGGCTGAATGCGAAAGGAGAGCCTAATTTTGAGGCGACGGCCGGTGTGGATTATACACCTGTCACCAAACCAGGGCTGCAGACTTTAAATGGATTGCAGGCGACAGCATATTCGCGTATCCGCTACGTCGGAGGAGATGGAGCGAGAACTGAAAGGCAGAGAACCGTACTGACACAGATGGCAAAGAAGGCAATGAAGTTAAAACCTGCAACAATCGATGAGATTACCAATGCTGTGTTCAGTGAGATCGCGACTTCTCTCTCAATGCAGGAAATTCTATCACTGCTTGCAGATATTGCAAGCTATGATATTGGTGAGACGTCCGGTTTTCCGTTTGCAGACCATGTGAAGATGAATGGGCGCGTGGGAAGTCAGAGTGTTGTCGTGCCAATCGATCTCACAAAGAATGTAACGCTATTACACGAGTTTTTGTTTGACGAACAGGATTATACCCCGTCAGAAACGGTAAAGGAGTGCAGCAAGCGTATTGTAGCGGAAACGGGTATCAGTTATAATGGGGAATAAAGGAGTGATTAAGGGACCGTAACGCCGGTTCCTTATTGTCTTTGTTTTTCCGCTGATGTTAAAACAGCAAATTTAGATTCAGAGGGGGATATTTATGCAGTACAGTGTAGATGTCATATTGCTGACCTACAAGCCCACCAAGCCAGTTATTGGGCTGATTAGGGCATTGGAGGAGCAGACATATCCCGTGCGGAAAATTATTATTATGAATACAGAAGAACAGTACTTTTACAGTCTTTTTTATGGGACAGGTTTTCTGGAAAGGTACAAAAATATTGAGGTTCATCATCTTTCGGAGAAGGAGTTTGATCACGGAAGAACCAGGGCAAAAGGAGTGCAGTACTCCAAGGCAGATGTCTTTGTATGTATGACGCAGGATGCCCTGCCAGTGGATACTCAGCTTATTCAGAATTTAGTTTGTACATTGACTAGACAGGACAATATTGCTGCCACCTATGCAAGACAGCTTCCATGTCCTAACTGCCGTGAGATTGAGAAGTACACTAGAAGTTTTAATTACCCGGAAAATTCTTTTGTGAAATCATTACAGGATGTGGAGCGGCTTGGCATTAAGACGTTTTTTTGCTCCAATGTATGCGCTGCCTACAATCGAGAAATTTATGAGAATATGGGTGGGTTTGTAAAGAAAGCAATCTTTAATGAGGATATGATTTATGCGGGACATGCGGTCAACGCAGGGTATTGCATCGCTTATGCGGCAGAGGCGTGCGTGCAGCATTCACATAATTATACTTGTATGCAGCAGTTTCATAGAAATTTTGATTTGGGGGTTTCTCAGGCAGAACACCCTGAAGTGTTTGACATTGTATCTTCGGAGCGGGAAGGTATAAGGCTAATTCGAGATACCATTCGACATCTGTGCAAGACAAGGCATAAAAGATTGATACCTTACCTGTTTGTGTCAAGTGCTTTTAAACTCATCGGGTATCAGTTGGGAAAGCATTTTCAGTCCCTTCCGGCTGGTATGGTGCGATGGTGCAGTGCCAGCAAGACATATTGGGACTAAAGTGGGAATATTTTATAGGGCAGCAGTAAAAAATGGAGGATAGAAAAAATGTGCGGAATTGTAGGATATATTGGAAAACATGCGGCGGCGCCAGTGATACTTGAGGGGCTTTCCAAGCTGGAGTACAGGGGATATGACTCGGCGGGAATGGCTGTTTTTGATGGGGAGCGCATCCAGATTCGAAAATCCGCAGGGAGGCTTAAGGTACTCGAAGAACTGACGCATGGCGGTGCTACAATGCCCGGAAATATTGGCATTGGTCATACGCGGTGGGCGACACATGGCGCGCCGAGCGATATCAATTCACATCCACACTACAATGCTGAGGAGACGATTGCAGTGGTCCACAATGGAATTATAGAGAACTATCTTCCATTGAAGGAGAAATTGGTATCGAAAGGATATACGTTTGTGTCAGACACAGACACGGAGGTGCTGGCACATTTAATTGATTATTATTATAGGGGAAACCCTTTGGAGGCCATCACAAAGGTGATGCATCGCGTACAGGGGTCTTACGCGCTAGGGATATTATTTGCAGAACATCCTGATCAGATTTTTGCAGTGCGAAAAGACAGTCCATTGATTGTTGGACAGAATGAAGATGGATGCTTTATTGCGTCAGATGTGCCTGCTATTTTGAAGTATACCAGAAAAGTTTATTTTATACAGAATCAGGAAGTAGTTCGTCTGCGCGCGGATCACATGCATTTCTATACGGTGGACGAGGAGGAAATCACAAAAGAACCCGTCACGATTGAGTGGGACGCTAACGCCGCAGAAAAAGGCGGTTATGCGCATTTTATGTTGAAAGAGATGTATGAGCAGCCAAAGACAGTGACAGATACATTAAGCCCGCGCATTAAAGACAACGAGATTGTGATTGAGGAACTGGGCATGACAGATGAGGAAATCCAGGCGATTCGCAAGATTTTTATTGTGGCGTGCGGCTCTGCATACCATGCTGGTGTGACTGGAAAATATGTGATAGAAGGAATTGCGCGCATTCCAGTGGAAGTTGATGTGGCGAGTGAATTTCGCTATCGCAATCCAATTTTGGAAGAGGGAACGATGGTGATTGTAATCAGTCAGTCTGGTGAGACGGCTGACACGCTTGCAGCGCTGCGGGAATCCCAGCAGCTTGGACATAAAGTGTTAGGTATCGTAAATGTTGTAGGAAGTTCAATTGCGCGCGAGGCGGACAATGTGATGTATACATGGGCAGGACCGGAGATTGCAGTTGCCACGACAAAGGCGTACAGCGCACAGCTTATTGCGCTCTATCTGCTTGCAATGAAGTTTGCAAAAGTGCGCGGAAAGTTAGAGGAAAGTGCTTTTGGCAGAATGTTGGAAGATTTAAAACGCCTTCCGGCACAGATTGAGATGCTTTTGGCAAACAAACAGCGTATTCAGCGCTTTGCCAACCGCTATATTGGCGCAAAAGATGTGTTTTTTATCGGCAGAGGTGTTGATTTTGCAATTTCTATGGAAGGGTCACTGAAATTGAAAGAGATTTCCTATATTCACTCGGAAGCGTATGCAGCAGGAGAATTAAAGCATGGAACAATCTCATTGATTGAAAAGGGAACGCTTGTTGCGGCTGTCGCTACACAAGATGTGCTTTTTCAGAAAACACTTAGCAATATGGTTGAGGTGAAGGCGAGAGGTGCATTTGTTCTGGCAGTCACCAACGAGGGAAACACGGAGATAGAGAAAGCTGCGGACTATGTAATTTATATTCCAAGAACCAATCAATATTTTACCAATTCACTGGCAATTATACCGCTGCAGCTATTTGGATACTATGTGGCAGTTGGAAAAGGCTGTGATGTTGACAAACCGCGAAATCTCGCAAAGTCCGTTACAGTGGAGTGATGAAGGAGGCACAAAGGTATGGGAAAGAAAGATACGACGATTAAGAATATTGTGGTGGTTCTGGGGTGTACGGCATTTGCAGGCGCATATGCAATAGGTGCATGCAGCCTTATCAATCATTTTGCGGACGAGAGGAGTGCGCGTCCAGCGTGGCTGGATAAAGTAGAAATTCATGTTGATGCGAAAGGCGCCAACGGCACAGTGATGCAGACTTTTGACAGGGCGGGTGTTGACGCGCCAGTGCCAGTGGGTTCAGGAGTGAGAGGCGACAGTAATGACAGGTCTGGAGCTGGGGATGTCCTGCAAAAACCGCGGTTTGAGGAAGAATCCGAGACAGAAACCGAAACGGATACAACGTTGGAGCAAGAAACAGAAACCGAAACGGATACAGAGCGGGAAACGGAATCTGAGACAAAGACAGAACAAGAAACCGAATCTGAACAAGGGACAGAACAGGAAACAGAGTCTGAGACAAAGACAAAACGCAAAAAGGAAGAAGAAACAGAGACAGAAGAATCCCGTAAGAATAAGTCTTCTGACGAAGTGCGCCATGTTGAGATTGTGGAGCAAAAAGACCAGACACCTGCCATTGCAGCGGATGTGACTGCGGTAGTTAAGGCGGCAATGCCCTGTGTAGTATCGATTACAAATGAATATACAGCATATGATTTCTGGTATGATGAAGAGTACGATGAGAGAGCTAATGGTTCTGGAATTATTGTTGCGCAGAGCGACGAGGAGATGCTGATTGTAACGAATTATCATGTGATTCAGGATAATAATAATCTGTATGTAAAATTCATTGATGACAGGGAAGCGACCGCGTATGTAAAGGGAGCTTCTCCAGAAAATGACCTTGCAATTGTCTCTGTCTTTTTGGACGATATGTCCGAGAAGACATTGGACAGCATTGCAATCGCTGCCTTTGGAGATTCGGATAGTTTGCAGGTGGGAGAACCCGCGATTGCAATTGGTAATTCGTTAGGATATGGCCAGTCTGTGACAACGGGGGTTATCAGTGCGCTAAATAGAACGATGTACGCAGATGAGCAGGATATGACGGAGCAGGGGTATCTGATTCAGACAGATGCAGCGATTAATCCAGGCAATTCAGGGGGCGCTCTGCTCAATGTAAAAGGCGAGGTGATTGGCATTAATTCCAGCAAGATTGCAGACTATGTAATTGAGGGCATGGGATATGCGATTCCAATTACCACAGCGGAACCTATTATTGAGGATTTGATGTTGAGAGAGACTAAGAAGAAAGTTCCCGAAGCAGAGCGGGCATTTCTGGGAATTGCGGGTACAGATGTGATTGAGGAGGCAACACAGCGGTACGAGATGCCAGAGGGAGCATTTGTATCAAATGTGCTTGCGGATACAGCCGCCGACGAAGCAGGTATTCAAAAAGGTGATATTGTTACCTACATAGACGGTGAGCGGATAAAGGGCATGGATGAGCTGCAAGGGCTGCTAGAGTACTATATTGCGGGAACTGAGGTTGAAATTGTGCTGATGCGGCCAGCAAAAGGAGAATATAAGGAATTGACAGTCACTGTAAAACTGGGTTCTAAAGAGTAGTAACGGAGGGTATAATATTGAGTAACAATTTTGACAATGACAATAATGAAGAGTTAGAAATTGTGGACACAACAGAGGACGAAAAGACAGAGGAAACAGAAGAGACAGAGAAGGACGAGAAAGAAAATGAGTATGAAGATGTGTGTTTTATCTGTCGGCGTCCTGAGAGCAAAACTGGAAAAATGTTTAAACTTCCAAATCATATCTCTGTTTGTTCGGACTGCATGCACAAGACAATGGACACAGTTAGCCAGTTCGATTATCAGGGAATGTTAAACAACACAACGTTTAATTTTGACAAGGATAACAATAAAGATGGAAAAAAGCGGTTTCCGAACATTAGCTTTGTGAATATTGCAGATTTACAGGGAGACGGTGGGATTCCAAACCGCCAGAAACTTAAGAAAAAAAAGCCAAAGGATAAGAAAGAAAAGGCAGTATTTAATATTAATGACTTACCAGCACCACATAGAATTAAGGCACAGCTTGATGACTTTGTTGTGGGGCAGGATTATGCAAAGAAAGTGATTTCTGTTGCTGTATACAACCACTATAAGCGTGTGACAACAGGGACAATGGACGAGATTGAGATTGAAAAATCCAATATTCTCTTGCTGGGGCCCACTGGCTGTGGCAAGACCTATCTGGTGAAGACCCTTGCAAGACTTTTGGATGTGCCACTTGCTATTGCTGACGCTACGTCACTGACAGAGGCTGGATATATTGGTGATGATATAGAGTCGGTGATATCCAAGTTGCTGGCTGCCGCGGAAAATGATGTGGAGAAGGCGGAACAGGGAATTGTATTTATTGACGAGATTGACAAGATTGCCAAGAAGAAAAATACAACTTCGCGCGACGTGAGTGGTGAGTCTGTACAGCAGGGAATGCTAAAGCTTTTGGAGGGGTCTGATGTAGAAGTTCCTGTGGGGGCAAACAGCAAGAATGCGATGGTGCCGTTGACGACAATCAATACCAGAAATATTCTTTTTATCTGCGGAGGTGCATTTCCAGATTTGGAGGATATTATTAAGAGGAGGCTTACAAAACAGTCCTCAATCGGATTTAACGCAGAATTGAAAGACGCCTTTGACAAGGAGGCAAATATTTTAAAAAAGGTAACGATAGAGGATCTTAAGAAGTTTGGAATGATTCCAGAATTTATTGGACGTCTGCCAATTATCTGCCCGATGGACAGCCTTACCAAAGAGAGTTATGTTAAAATTTTAAAAGAGCCAAAAAATGCAATTCTCAAACAGTATCAAAAACTTTTAGAATTAGATGAAGTAAAGTTGAATTTTGATGACAGCGCCTTGGAGGCAATTGCAGAGAAAGCAATGGAACGCGATACTGGTGCACGTGCGCTTCGCGCAATTATTGAGGATTTCATGCTGGATATTATGTATGAGATTCCAAAGGATGACAATATCGGTGAGGTGACTATCACAGGGGATTATATTAATGGAACTGGAGGCCCAGTGATTGATATTCGCACTGATACAGTGCACACGAAGCAGCTTTCACAAGCATCTGTACCAGAAGAACAGAAAAAGGCAGAGGAGCATAATTTCTATGAGTTTTGAGCGAGGAAGTATCAAATGTTTTGCAAGGCCACCAAAGTTTCGGAATCGAATGATTATGATGCTGTGTGGTGTGACAGTACAGGGATTGGGATTGTCACTGTTAAGGTCTATTAACTTGGGGACAGACCCCTGTTCCTGTCTGACACAGGGGGTTATCAATTATGTACCACTCAGCTTTGGCACTTGTCAGTTGTTGTGTCATATGGTGACATTTATTTTTGTAATTCGGTATGACCTTAGCATGATTGGATTTGGAACGATTGGCAATATGTGTTTTTTGGGATATATCTCTGACTTTTTTCGATGGATATGGTCCCTGTTGCTTCCAGTAAGTTTTTTTGAGGTAACAGTAAATCGATACATATTGTTGATACCATCGCTTATCGTCTTTTTGCTTGGAGCAGCAGCTTATATGTGTGCGGGTCTTGGATCTTCGCCATATGATGCGATGCCGTTTATTATTTCAAGGCATGTAAAGAAAGTTTCCTTTAAAGTGGTGCGCATGATTTGGGATATCAGTTTTATGACAGCAGGCTTTCTTCTGGGGGGAGATGTTGGCATTGTCACTGTTCTTGTGGCCTTTTTCCTCGGACCAATCATCACATGGATGCAGAAAAAGATGGAGGTACTGATTGCATAAATGACAGAGCTTGAGGAATATTATAATAAATTCAATGAGGAGAAACGACTAAACTCCCGTCATGGACAGGTAGAATATCGCGTCTCCATGAAATATATTCATAAGTATCTGGACGAGGCCGCGGAGAAGGTAGGCACAGAGCAGGTAAAAATACTTGATATTGGTGCAGGAACAGGGCGCTACAGCGTGCCGTTAGCAGAAGAAGGTTATGATGTCACTGCGGTTGAGCTTGTCAAATACAATCTTGGGATTCTAAAAAAGAAAGCAAGTCCTGTCAAGGCGATACAGGGAAATGCCACAAACTTAAAGAAGCTTGCAGACAACAGCTTTGATGTAACACTGTTGTTTGGACCAATGTATCATTTATTTGAGTTTGCGGACAAGCAAAAGGCATTGCAGGAGGCAAGCCGTGTCACAAAACCAGGTGGTGTGATTTTGGTAGCATATTGTATGAATGAATACAGCGTAATCACATACGGTTTTAAAGAACGTCATATACTGGATTGTATAGAAAAAGGACGCTTTGCGAAAGATTTTCAGACAATCCCTGAACCGAGTGCATTGTATGACTATATGCGTATAGAGGAAATTGATGCGCTCAATCAAGCAGTAGGTTTGCACCGAATACAAATTATATCGCCCGATGGACCCGCCAATTATATTAGACCTTTTTTAAACCAGCTTAGCGAGCAGGAATTTGAGGCGTTTGTTTGCTATCAGATGTCTGTCTGTGAGCGTGCTGATTTGATTGGCGCAGGCGCACACACTGTTGATATATTGAGAAACAGTTTTTCTAGAAATGAGGAGGGACAATATGGACATTAACCAAGTAACAAAGGAGCTTGACGAGCTTTTTGCGCAGCAGAAAATAGAGGAGATACCACAGTATTTGGAGTCACATATTGCACAGGCAATCAGCGAAAACGCACAAGATGTGCTGTTGACGCTCTACAATGAAATTATTGGATTTTACAGGGAGACAGGACAATATGCACTTTCTATAGAAAACTGTCACAAAGCGATTGCACTTATGGATGAGATGGGAATACAAGATACAATCCCATATGCGACAACGCTGTTGAATGCTGCCAATGCGCACCGCGCTGCTGGGCTGCTTCAGGAATCATTGGACTTATATAATAAAGTAAGACCAATTTATGTGGCTCAGTTAAAAGAAGACGATATGTATTTTGCAAATTTTTATAATAATCTCAGTCTTTTGTATCAAGAAATGAAAGATTTTGCTTCTGCGAAAGAGCAGCTTGTAAATGCGCTTTACATTGTAACACATGTACCAGATAAGCAGTTTGAGGTTGCAGTTACTCAGGCAAATCTTGCCAACACTTGCATTGAATTGGGACAGGATGACGAGGCGAAGGCGAGAGCGGAGGAAGCGATTCGTATCTTTGAGGAAATTGGTGTGGATGATGCACATTACAGCGCAGCGCTATCTGCGCTGGGAAGTTTGTATTATATGGATAAGGACTATATAAATGCACTGAGCGTTATGGAAAAGAGCAGAGATTGCGTGGCAAAATATCTTGGAACAGACAATATCCAGTATCAGAGATTGAGCGATAATATTCAGATTATAAAAGGCAGATTGAACGAGACTACGGCGTCAAATTCTGTAGATACACAGACTGTTTTAGAGGAAGCAAACGACTCAGAAAATCCGCCAGTACAGAATCAGGAGACCGGGGATACTGCGCCAGAAAATATGTTGGAGAACCAAGAATTAGAAGCGCAGGCTTTGGAGGAGACTGTACCGGAGAACGAGGCTGTGGAGAATATGGAGCCAGAGATGACAGACACAAATACCGCAGAGCAAATAGAGCCAGAACAAACGGATGTAGAGTCAATAGAGTCAGAACAAACAGGGACAGAACCAATAGAGGCAGAGACAGTCCAATCAGAAATAACAGATACAGAAATAATAGATGCGGAGTCAACAGATACCAACACAATAGAGTTAGAAATTTCTGATGCAGAAAAAGCATACAATGAAGGGATAGAGGTTGAAAAAGATCTCTTTGAAAGTGTTATAGAAGATATTATTCGTGAGAGTGAAAAGACAGCTTTGGAGGAGGCGAAACAGGAAGAAACCGAACCAGAATCGATTGCGGAATCCACTGAAAATCTTACCTCAGAAATGACGGGCTTGGAACTGTGTCGTCACTATTATGAAGAGTACGGGCGCCCAATGATTGCAGAAAAGTTTCCAGACTATGAATCCCGCATTGCAGTAGGACTTGTGGGAAAAGGATCTGACTGTTTTGGATTTGATGATGTTTTGTCGAGAGATCATGATTTTGGGCCGCGGCTTGTCATGTGGGTTACGAAAGAGGTCTATGATCAGATTGGGAAGAAATTACAGGCAGCTTATGAAGAATTGCCAACAAGTTTTATGGGGATTGATAGAATTGAGACATTTCATGGCAAGGACCGTTGCGGTGTATTTATTATAGAAGAATTTTATAAAAATGTGCTTGGTATAAATCCGGCAGGAATCTTTGCACAGCCAGAGGGGAATAGCGCATCTGGTCAGGAAAAGATGGATGCGATTAAAGGTTGGCTTGCAGTGCAGGATTATGCGCTTGCAGCGGCAGTAAACGGAGAAGTATTTCGCGACGAAGAAGGAATTTTTACAAAGTATAGGGAACTTTTGCAAGCATATTATCCGAAACCTGTGTGGTACAGAAAGATCGCACAGACATGTGCATTGTTTTCGCAGAGTGGTCAATACAATTTGCCTCGTATGCGCAGGCGCGGTCAGTTTGTGTCCGCAGAGCTTGCGAAGGCGGAGTGTATCAAACATGCTATGAAATTGTATTATCTGCTAAATAGAACGTATGCACCGCATGATAAATGGCTTTTTAAAGGACTTCCAGAAAATCCGCTAATGACAGTGGACCACACAAATGTGGCGGAGCTGGTGGAAAAAATCAGTTTGCTTCCGGCAGATCGCGCACATGAACAGGAGTTAACCACAGCGATTGAATCGCTTGCAGTGATTTTTGCAAATGAATTGGAAAAACAGAATATGGTGGGACAGTGTGATCTTTATTTGGATGCTTGCACCAAAGAACTTATCGCAAAGAGTGATGCGCTTCTGACGGCGATTGTCGCTAGTACGCCAGTGATTACAGCGTTGTCTTTGTCGATTGCAAAGGCGGAGTTTGAGGCGTTTGACAAGGTTCAGAATGAGGGGGGTAGAGCTTCCTGTCAGAATAATTGGCCAACGTTTAAAGTGATGCGCATGAGCCAATATATGACATGGACGGAGGATATGCTGCTTCAGTATTTGTATGAGTTTAAGACAAACTATGAACATGGCAGGAATATGGTAGAAGAAAAGTATGCCCGTATGATGGAATCCACAGCGCCGGCGGAATATGCAGCTTTTGCGGACCAGTTGCCAGCGCTCTCAGACGAGAAGAAGGCGATTATGGAACAGGTGATTGGATTGCAGGTAAAATGGATGGAGGAGTTTGCCTTAGAATATCCTAATTTGGCAGAGGATGCACGCCGCATTCACACAGCGGAAGATTTGCCAGACGATACTTCTTATGAGACTTATTTAAGGGGAGAACTTGGCACCTATTCAGACCGGATGCTTGAGATGTATGGGCGATATATTGTTGCACACGCACAGGAGAACAGCAATGTTGCGCGTGAAATAATGGAGAACACAGTCCATTTCTATGGATATCAGGATTTGGAAGCGGCAAATGCTGCGAAACCTGTCTGAAAGAATAGATAAATTGCCGTCAATCAATGTCATTAACTTAAGAAATTTGATTAACGACTTGTGCCAGAAAAAGTCTAAGAATTCATAGCATTGTATAATAAATTGCAGCTATGAAAAGCTTAAATTAATGACATTGGCCGTGAATAGTAACGATAAATTGGAGGAATAAAAAATGAGTAAAATCATTTTAACTGGTGACAGACCAACAGGAAGGCTTCATATTGGCCATTATGTGGGGTCGCTTCGCCGTAGGGTAGAGTTGCAGAACTCAGGAGAGTACGATAAAATTTATATTATGATTGCTGACGCGCAGGCACTGACAGACAATATTGAGAATCCAGAGAAGGTTAGACAGAATGTGATTGAGGTGGCGCTGGATTATCTGGCAGTAGGACTTGACCCTGCAAAGTCTACACTTTTTATTCAGTCGCAAATCTCGGAATTGACTGAACTCACATTTTATTATATGGATTTGGTTACAGTCTCAAGATTGCAGCGCAATCCAACTGTAAAGAGTGAAATACAGCTTCGGAATTTTGAGGCGAGTATTCCAGTAGGGTTCTTTACGTATCCAATCAGTCAGGCAGCGGATATTACATTTTGCAAGGCAAATGTGGTTCCTGTAGGGGAAGATCAGCTTCCTATGATTGAGCAGACAAAGGAGATTGTGCACAAGTTTAATTCCGTGTATGCGCCGGACAATCCTGTACTTGTGGAACCTAAGGCGTTGGTGCCGGAGGCGGAGGCTTGCAAACGGCTTCCAGGAACAGACGGAAAGGCAAAGATGAGCAAGTCGCTTGGCAACTGTATCTACCTTGCAGACAGCGCAGACGAGGTGCGCACCAAGATTATGAGTATGTACACAGATCCGTTACATTTGCAGGTCAGTGATCCTGGTCATCTTGAAGGTAATACTGTATTTACGTACCTTGACGCATTTGCACGTGATGAACATTTTGAGCGCTATTGCCCAGATTATGCAAATCTTGATGAGATGAAGGGACATTATACGAGAGGCGGTCTTGGCGATGTAAAAGTCAAAAAGTTTTTGAATAATATTATGCAGGAGGAGTTAGAGCCAATTCGGAATCGGCGTGCGGCATTTGAGAAGGATATCCCAGAGATTTACAATATTCTTAAGAAAGGCTCTGAAGCGGCGCGGGAAGTGGCAGCACAGACATTAGCAGAAGTAAAACACGCGATGAAAATTGATTATTTTGAGGATATGGAATTGATTCAGGCGCAGAGTGAGCGCTATCAAGGAATCGAGTAGAGAAGATTCTTCTTCTCCCTGCTCGCGCGCCGGACGCAGGCAGCTTTAGCTGCATATTTCCTTTGCGCGTCCGTGTGCATAAAAAATTTGCAAGCCATCTCTAAAGGGTGACTTGCAAATTTTATTTTCTTCTTCTTTTTAAATATTTATATAGTGTATTCGCTACAAGGCTTCTTCCACGTCCTTTATCCGAAATAATCTGTATAGACCGTTTGGGAATACAACAATTTATTTGCATTTGTACCAGTTTTCCGCTTTCCAGCAAAGATAGAGCAAGAGCTTCGGGGACAAAACCGATTCCAAAATTGTTTTCAATGAGCGGCAGCATAAGGTCCGATGTTGCAACTTCCATATCAGGCTCATAATCTACTCCATGTTCTATAAAAAAATTTTTATAAAGATGATACGTGGCACTTTCTTTTCCCAATCCGATTAGGGAATAATTTCTAATGTCCTTCAATTCTAATACGGTTTTGCTCAAGGCTCTGTACTGTGCTCCACCTACAAGTATTTCGTCATAATCCATTATTTTGTTGCACGAAATTGTTATAGGCAGTTCAAAAGGAGTTGTAATAACAGCAAAATCCAGTTTACCACTTATAAGATGCCGTATTGTTTCCGGCGTTGTATGATTATGGATTTTTATCTTTATTTCAGGAAATTCCAATCTGAAATTATGTAGGGCGTTTAATACAAAAAGATGCAGGGCTGTTTCCGTTACTCCTATTTCTACTGTACCGCCATTAAATGGATTTTGTCTGCCGATTTCTTCTTGCGCACTTAATAATTGCCTGTATGCAATTTCTACATGGGAATATAGCAGTTCCCCTTCTTTTGTCAGACTGATTCCTCTTGGCTCGCGGACAAACAAACGACATCCCAACTGCGATTCCAACAGTTTCATAATGCGTGTCACATTGGGCTGATTGCTGCCTAGTGCGGTCGCTGCTTTTGTTATATTTTCATATTTTGCCACATAATAAAAAATCTTGTAGTGTTCAAAATTTATATCCATGTATTTTTTATATGCCTCCAATATAATATATATATTTTTCATATTTTGCAAAAGGAATTATAATACATTCTCAGAAATATGTAAATAGAGTTAGAAAGGATATGGTTTTATGAACAAAGATTTAACTGTCGGGAAACCCGAACTGGTGTTATGGAGATTCTGCCTTCCGCTTTTTGGCAGTATTATTTTTCAACAGCTCTATAATATAGCAGACAGTCTTGTTGCGGGAAAATTTATCAGCGAAAACGCACTGGCAGCCGTGGGAAATAGTTATGAAATTACACTAATTTTTATTGCGTTTGCGTTTGGTTGTAACATGGGATGTTCTGTTGTTGTTTCACAATTATTTGGGGCAAAGGAATTTTACCGACTGAAAACTGCTGTAACAACAGCCTGCATTTTTAGCGGGGCTGTTTGTATTGCATTGATGCTTGCAGGTATTTGGAGCTGTAATCCGCTACTTCATTTGATGCGTACACCGAAAGAAGTTTTCATGGACTCGAAACTATATCTTGATATTTATATATGGGGACTTCCGTTTGTGTTTTTTTATAATATCGCAACAGGAATTTTTTCTGCTTTGGGCGATTCAAAAACCCCATTTTATTTTCTTGCAGTGTCCTCTGTGTCAAATATAGCGGTAGACATTTTATTCGTGAAAGCATTTCATATGAGTGTTGCAGGTGTTGCTTGGGCAACCTTTTTGTGTCAGGGAATCAGTTGTATTCTGGCTGTATTTACAGTGTGGATACGACTTAAAAAAATTCAGAGTCAGCACAAAGCAGCATTATTTGACTGGGAACTGCTAAAAAGGATTATTGTTGTTGCCGTTCCAAGCATCTTACAGCAAAGTTTCATCTCCGTGGGAAATATTTTGATTCAGAGTATAATTAATGGTTTTGGCGCTTCTGTTATGGCAGGATATTCCGCTGCAGTAAAACTGAATAATCTGGTAATTACATCCTTTACAACAATCGGCAACGGAATTTCAAATTACTCAGCACAAAATCTTGGCGCAGGAAAATATGAAAGAATAAAGGAAGGCTTTCTTGCAGGTATTAAGATGGTATGGTGCTTTTGCATTCCATTCTGCACTCTTTATCTTTTCTTTGGAAAATACCTGCTGCTTTTGTTTATGGAAAAAGGTTCCGGTGCAGCGTTGATAACGGGCAGACAATTTTTATGGATACTATCACCGTTTTATTTTATTGTATCAACTAAATTAGCTGCAGACGGCATTCTTCGGGGAATCAGTGCGATGCGCCAGTTCATGGTGGCTACATTTACTGATTTAATCCTGCGTGTGCTTCTGGCTTTTTTGTTATCAGATTTGACAAAGAGCGCCATCGGTATATGGTGCGCATGGCCGCTTGGCTGGACAATTGCGATGGTAATTTCTGTTTTCTTTTATCGCAAAAAATTAAAGAACTATATACATAATTAAATATTATGAAGAAAGGGGGGCGATTATCTCGCCCCTCTGTGTCTTTTTCTTTATCAGTCTATATGTAAAATAATAAATCGGGAATTTCCAATTCCTAAAAGCGCTTTTAAAATAGGACTTATAAACTTAAAATTTGTCAAGCATTTTTTTGTAACTTTCGATTGTTTCTTCTGTTATTTGTTCTATTTCTTTTTCCGTATGAGTGTAATAAAAAGATGGGGGAAACAGTTGCCAACAATTACATCCCAGATATTCCCACCAATTGTCCATTTCCCGTAGTTCTATTTTGAACATTATTTTGTGATGGATTTTTTTCAATATACCAATACATTTCTTTGCAGCCGCCATTATCCACATTCGTTTTTGTTCCTTTCTGTCTTATGATATTCCAATTTTCATTTTTCCTATTTTAGTATATTCGTTTTTAAGAATATATTCAAGTATTAAAATATATTTTATAACATATTTTGTCACAGTTCAGCTTTGCCGAACTGTAACTATACTTCTCCTCCTATTCGTTTTTGCGAAGATATTTAAGCAGCAGAATATATTTTATTCTATTGTTAAAGATAATATTTAAGGGGGGCGGAATGTGATTGACTATTCTCCATTTTGGGAAACTTTGAGAAAATCAACTGAAAATTGGTATACATTGACAAACAAACATCATTTATCACATAGCACGCTTCATCGTTTGAAGCACAACAAAGATGTATCAACGAAAACACTGAATGATTTATGTCGCATTATAAACTGTGACATAAAAGATATTGTTCGATATATTCCTTCTGACAAAGATCAAAAATTATAAAATGGCGATAGCAATTTTTACAGATTGTTGTCGCTTAAATTTTTCTACAGATCCTTAATATCATTTCTTTTGTATGTTTTCTGTCAAAGACTTTATCCCCAAGAAAACCGATGACATTTTGAATTGAATTTATTTGCTTGTCGCTCTTTTTCACTATCCAATATTCGGCGCATGGGAAAGGAAAACCTTTTCCCTTTCTCGATTTAAGGTATAATTCATCTGATTTCAAGAAAAACTATTTTTAACGGAGAAAATAGAACAGACAGGAGGAAGTTAGGTGGAGATGAATACATCAAATAATAAAGCGATTGGAACATCAAGCGTTGCGTATGAAAATCCAGTACTTATCATGGGAAGTGGTTCGATTGTAGGGCAGATGGAGAATGAAGGGCCTCTCGCAGGAAGTTTTGACAAAGTTAGTGAGGATAAAAATGATATGTTTGGGGAAGATTCTTGGGAGAAGGCGGAGAGTGCACTTCAGAAGGAGGCAGTGGCACTCACACTGTCAAAGACAGGTGCGGAGACTGGCGATATCCGTTTTTTGTATGCAGGTGACTTGCTTGGACAAAATATAGCAAGTTCGTTTGGACTGGTGGATTATAATATTCCTCTGTTTGGATTGTACGGCGCGTGTTCTACCTGCGGAGAATCTCTCTGTCTGGGAAGTATGAGCGTAGCAGCTGGCTATGCAGATCGGGTTATAAGTCTGACTTCAAGCCACTTTGCAAGTGCGCAGAAGGAATTTCGATATCCGTTGGAATATGGTGGACAAAGGCCACTCTACGCGTCGTGGACTGTGACGGGAAGTGCAGGTTTTTTGCTGCAAAGTATTAATGCATCAGGAAGATCTATATCTGGAAGGGCGATTAAGAATGAGTATGAGGGCAAATATCAGAACAAGATTGGTATCACGGGTATTACAGTAGGACGTATAGAGGACTTTGGCATTAAGGATTCCTTTAATATGGGGTGTGCAATGGCACCAGCGGCAGCGTGGACAATCGCTGGCAATCTAAAAGATTTTGGCAGAAAACCGCAAGATTATGATGCAATCTTTACTGGAGATCTGGGAAGTGTCGGACAACAGGCACTGTTTGAATTACTGTCTCAAGAAAATATTGACATTAGTGATAGGCATTATGACTGTGGGCTATTAATTTATGATACAGAGAAGCAGGATGTCCATGCAGGAGGAAGTGGCTGTGGCTGTTCTGCAGTTGTGCTGTCGGCACATATTCTGCCTAAGCTTGCAAAAGGAGAATGGAAACGCATTTTATTTGTGCCTACAGGAGCACTGCTCAACAAGACATCTTTTAATGAAGGGCAGAATGTGCCAGGAATTGCACATGGCGTAGTAATTGAGGCACTTTCCACACAGAATTAATTAGTAGACGACAAAAGTATTTGTCATTTACCATATATTGTCTGACTATTTATAGAAATATTATAAAAAAGACGGAAGAATAATCAAATTACACAATTTGTTCAAAAAATTCAGAAAACAATCTAAATTTTTCTATAAAAAGTTCGATATATTATACAAGGGCAGCTAACATAGATTAATGCCATAAAGAGGCGCCATAAGTTACGGACAGAATGATTATCTTAGCATGACTGTGTGGAAAAAGGGGTTCGACACAGCATATATAAGGGAAAGGAGCATCTATGGAAGTTCGGAGTGCAAATATAGCCCTGACAAACAGGGCGGCAGTGGCAATTGACAACTCTGGTTCAAACGGGAAAGAACAGCAATATGCGATGAAGGTAAGCAATGCTGTTTCTGAGGAGAATCAGGAACTTGATGACGAGTCGGTTATGCTCTCAATATCGGCAGCGGGTCTTAAGAGAAGTCTGCAGTTGGAGAAGCGGACAGAGAAGGAAGCGGTGGAGGAAAACTTTACGGGAGCTGTAGAACTTGAGGATATGATGAAGAAGATGGAAGGGCTTTCTAGTCAGGTTATCAACGGACATTTTTCCATTTCAGACAGACTGAATTTTAATTCTGAGATTGAGAAGCTTACCAATGAAATCAATCGGCTAAACGGAGAGAATACAGTTGTCACAAAAAATAATTGTATGCAACTGTCACAGAGAATATCGGATCTGACCCACAATATCAGTGCGGCGGCTGTCTACCGTAATAGCGCACGCACAGTATTTATGGTCAACTCAAGACAACCAATAAAACCGACAAATACAAGACTTGACATTACACTGTAAAGAATCGAGTGGGGAAGAGAAATCTTCCTTACTCGATTTTATAAATTCATTGCAATACACCCACGCCAGATTTCGTATTGATTTATGATGATTTGGTGTGAATTGCAACAATTGATGCACGCAAAATGCCACAAGGCAGGCATTTTGGTGCTGGCTCCGACACCATGCAGCGTACATAGTGCGGGTGTGAAAAGTAACTAGTATACCGTTTTTTAATTCCTCATATACCAAGCACTCGCTATTTGTATACGAGGATTAAAAAAACGGTGTACTAGCCACTTGCATTTTTCTTTCTTGCAGGCTATAATTACGTTTGTATCCCTTACTTTTTCATAGAGTCTCAGAGTCTTTTTGTATTTGCTTTTACGGCAGATTACAAGAAGTTATTTCATTGGTTATAGAAAGGTTTGGTATCCAATTATGAAAAAAAATCCAAAACGGCTTACTGCCATCGCCGCACTTATCGCAATCATCGGTTTGCTTATCGCATACGTAATCTCCGCATTTACAGCCACTCCAGGGGAAGCCGGAAATCGGTTTATGGCACTTTTATTTGGAATTATCACAATTCCTTTGTTGGCTTGGATTTTATTGTTTTGTATTGGACGAATGCAAAACAAACATACCATAGCAGAACTTTTTCTAGAAGATAAAAAAACAGAAAAGATCACGGAGAAAGAAAATATTTAAAATGATAGTAGACATGTTATCTATGTTGTGCTATAATTTTTCTACTAAAAGAATATCTATCTTGTAATTTGCATGAAATATTTCGTAAAAAATCAAAAAACACAATTAATTTTAAACAGACAGTTCGCAACCATCCTGTCTATAAACAAAACTATGGATTTTATTTTTAATGAAAGTATTACAGGCTCTATGCCTGTTTCTTTCTTGTAAAATTCGGAGCTTTGTGCTCCTTTTTGTTTGTATGCGCGACGTTATGGGAATCTGCTAACTGCGGATTCCTTTTACATTTTATGCATATGAGAACACGGCATGGCAAACAGAGGAAGGAATATTCAATTTATGGAAAACAATTCATTGACAAGATATGCAGAAATAAAAGAAAAAAATAAGCGGGAAATTGTACTATTGCGCGGTTCTGGCTGTAAATGGCGGCGCTGTACATTTTGTGATTACCATCTTGATTTCAGTTCTGATGAAGATAGCAATTATACGTTAAATCAGGAAATTTTGAACAATGTTACTGGAAAATATAAACGACTAGAAGTTATCAATTCAGGAAGCTTTGTCGATCTTGATGCAAAGACATTTCAACGAATCATTGACATTTGTGTTCAAAAAGAAATAAAGGAAATTCATTTTGAATGCCACTGGATGCATCGAGATTATGTCGCAACTCTGCGCAATACTTTTGATTCATATGGGATTCATGCCAACATAAAAATTGGCGTCGAAACTTTTGATGCATCGTTTCGCGAAAAAGTGCTTCACAAAGGGATTGATGAGACATCACCCACAAAGATTGCTGCTTGTTTTGACGAAGTCTGTCTACTTTTTGGACTGGAAGGACAGACAGAGACTTCCATGCGGTATGATGTCGAGACAGGACTTGCAAATTTTAATCGTGTCTGTATTAATATCATGGTCGAAAACACGACAAAGATAAAACCAAGTCCGGCTGTTATCGAAATTTTTAGCCGCAAAATTTATCCACTTTACCAGGATAACGAACGCGTCGATATCCTGTTTGAAAATACAGATTTTGGCGTTGGGTAAACCATTATTTTAGACGCTCAAAGCCTTTTTCTATCTGATACAAAAGAGATTATTATTTTAGGAGGAAATTTTTATGCGCAATGAATTTTTATTAATACTCAGTCTCGTTTTCATTTACACCTGCGTCGTGCTTTTTTATCGTTTTCTTGGGAAAGCAGGACTCTACTGTTGGACGGTACTTGCAACAATTGCAGCAAATATCGAGGTTCTAATAGTTGTAAATGCTTTTGGCATGGAACAGACACTTGGCAATATTTTATTTGCCTCTACGTTTCTGGTCACCGACATTTTAAGTGAGACAGAAGGAAAACGCGCCGCAAATAAAGCTGTCCTAATTGGCATTCTCACTTCAGGGATTTTTATCTTAATCTCACAATCATGGATGCTTTACACGCCGAATGCAAACGATTGGGCTTCGCCTGCGATTGCTTCCGTCTTTGCCAACACTCCACGGCTAATGCTCAGCAGTATCATTGTCTATGCAATCGTACAGGCATTCGATGTTTTTGCATACCACGCAATTTGGACTAAGACAACTAAATTGTGCAATGATTCTAAGAAATTTTTGTGGCTGAGAAATAACGGCTCCACACTAATTTCTCAATTCTTCAATACTTTTTTGTACACCTTCGCTGCATTCTGGGGCGTTTACGAAATAAAGACTTTGATGAATATAGTGTTCTCAAGCTATGTAATCTTTATCTTTACAAGTCTCTTGGATACACCGGCTGTCTATATTGCAAGAAAGCTGTCAACTGTGGACAAAGAGACTCATACAAAAACAGCACAAAAATTAGCATAAAAAACTTCATGTTCCTTTTATATGACTTATTTTTGCAGCTATTCTTTCAAGGATTAACGATATTGTTATAACTATAATCAGCGACAAGAATATCGCTACACAAGAGGTTAAATTGTGTACTTTCAAAAAAGTAAGAGCCTGCACATGTAGAATGTATATGTATAAAGAACATTCTCCTATTTTAACTATAGGTCTTAAATTTATATGAAAAGGAAATACAGCATATGCAAACCATACGAATCCTGAAAAGCATAATGCAGCTGCTATTTTAAATAAGTCATGTAATATTACTCCCTCTAACTTGGGATAAATAATAGAAGTAAGAACAAATCCAACAAAACAGAAAAGAGTTTGTGTTCCAACTCTTTTCTGTTCACTTTTCTCATGAAATGCAAAATAAACTCCTATACAAAAAACATAGTTTGTCAGATACCACCATTCCTCACATCCCATCAAAGCGAACAAAATATTTAATCCAGTGACTAATATAAATAAACCTATTTGTTGATATTGTTTAATATATCTCATAGAAATATAAAATAAAAAATAGAGTGAAAATATCACTATTATATACCAATAATCAATACCTACAAAATAGAGAATCCAATCTTTTACTGTCATTTCATTATGCGGAATCCCTATAAATATAAGCGCCAAGAATTGCATACAGATAAATGGCACATAAACTGTTTGTACTCTTCGCAATAAAAAAAGATAATTCAGCTCTTTCCCCTTTGTGGATTTTACCAATCCATAACCAGAAACTAAAAAGAATATTGCAACTCCATATCTCCCCAATTTATTCAATAAATTCCAAATCTTATGCCCACTATCATCATATATTAGATTAGAATAATGTGCTATAACCACCATCAAAATAGCCACTGCACGAAATAACATAGAATCCTGTTTATTAAAATCCTTAATTTTCACTTTATTTATGCCTCCCTGTTTTCTCATCTCTTGCACACATTTTTATACGTTAATCAATTATACATGCTTTCTCTCAAAATGACTACTCTTTTATTTTTTATTTACCTCCTTGTTACTCCCACGCCTATAAAAATACACCCCAACGGTATCAGCAAGAATCCACCCAATTGGCACAGACATCCAAATACCAGTCACACCAATCGCCTCGATAGATGACAAAATATATGCCAACAGCACACGCATTCCAAGTGATATCACAGTGAGAATAACCGAAATTCCTGGTTTGTTCATCGCACGGAAATATCCATAAAACAGAAATAACAGACCAATACCAAAGTAAAAAGACGCCTCAATGTGAAGATAACCCACACCAACCAGTACTGCATCTGCGCTGCTCTCATCTAAAAACAGCGACATAAGCGGTTTCGCAAATCCCACCACAAAAATAGAAATCACTGCACAGAACACAAACGCTCCAAGCACTGCATCTCGCATTCCCTTTCGGATTCGTTCCCTTTTTCCCGCACCAAAGTTCTGTGCTACATACGTCGAAAACGCATTGCCAAAATCCTGTACTGGTGCGTAGGCAAAAGAATCAATCTTCACGGCCGCCGCAAAAGCTGCCATCACAACAGAACCAAAACTGTTAACTAACCCTTGTACCATCAAGATTCCAAAATTCATGACGGACTGTTGTAGACATGTCAGTGACGACAGACTAAGCAGTTCCTTTAAAATACCAGGATTCCAATTCCTGTTTTCCTTTTTAATATGTACTTCAGGATATTTTTTTAAACAATATAACAGAATGCCAATACCTGCAATATACTGCGAAATCACAGTCGCTGCCGCTGCCCCGCTGACACCCCACATTAATACCCTGATAAAAAATAAGTCTAAAAAAATATTTAGCACAGCCGAAATCCCTAGGAAACATAGTGGTATAAGTGAGTTGCCAAGAGCACGCATAAAATTCGCCGCAAAGTTATACAAAAAAGTTGCCGCAATCCCTGCAAAAATCCACAACAAATACGCCTTCATATATGGAATGACTTCCTCTGGCACACGAAGAAAGGCAAGAATTCCATAAATTCCTATATAGACAAAAATGTTTAATACTAAAGTGACCGTTCCTATCATCAAAAATGCCATATAAATTCCCTGTTCTAGTCGTTTCTGATCTCGTCTGCCAAACTGCATAGAAAAAAAGGCACTGCTGCCCATGCAAAGTCCTAAGATAATCGACGTCACAAAAACCATCAGTGTGTAGGAAGACCCTACTGCCGCCAGTGCATTTTTACCTAGATACCGCCCAACAATCAATGTATCTACCACATTATAAAGTTGCTGAAGGATATTGCCAACCATAATTGGAAATGAAAACTTCAACAAATTTTTCATAATATTTCCCTGTGTCAAATCATAATTCATATGCTTCTCCGTATTCTTCCAATCGAGTCGTAAAGGTCCTCTGCACATAACAAAAATCCTCCAACCGCAATTGGAGGACTTCTGTTATTTTTCTATTGTATCTGTTGTCTTGGACCTTCTTCATTCTCTAAATGCAGAATCTTGCAATCTTTTCGAGCAATTCATCTGCATGGTCTGCGTGGATATCCATTCGCATCATACGGCGGAATCCCTTGCTTAGCATCCCGAGAACAGATTTTGCATTAATCACAGAGTCATCTACAGCGATGTCCACATTATAGGAACATTTCTCTACCTGATTGACAAACTCCATAACTTCATCGATGTCTGTTAAAAATATGTTTCTGCTTATCATATAGATTCACCTCCTCTATTATTTCAGATTTGAATTTTATCCACGGAAAATAGAATACATGTATACAGCAAAAGAAACAATTGCCAAATCAACCAAAAACTGACTTTTTACACTTTTTTACCATCTATTTTTATTGACATGGAAAAGAAAAACCGTTACACTGTATGTTACAGCACTGATGACGTTCTACTTTGGAGGTATAATAATGATTATTGTAAGCAACTGTGGATTTGATTCCAGACATCGCACTGGTTTTGATATACGACGTCCAAACGGAAATGGTGTCTATACACTTATGTTTATAAAAACAGAGGCATTCTTTGAGATTGATGGAAAACTTATTGGTACTACTCCCAACACAGCCATTTTATACGATAAAAATGCTTATATTCATTATGGTTGTTATGCGCAGTCTTACAGTGATGATTGGATTCATTTTGACCTTTCAGAGGAAGAACATCTAATGGAACAACTAGCCCTTCCACTGAACCATCCATTCCCACTGACAGATACAACCTTACTGACAGAATACGTCAAAATAATTGTTTCTAAAAACTTATCCTCTCATTTATACAAAGAGCAAATTATTGATGCCCTAATGCATGCCCTTTTGTACTCTCTTGCAGGACAATTCCATACCAGCAAGGACGAACGGCTGAAAAACAAATATTTTCAGCGCTTAAACCAGATTCGTATGAATATTCAGAATGCCCCACACAAAAAATGGGACGTTACTTCGATTGCACGGGAAGTGAATCTCAGCCCGACCCATTTTCAGCGTCTCTACAAAAGTTTCTTTGATACCACTTGTATTCAAGATATTATTCAGTCCCGCATTAAAAACGCACAATTCTATTTGCGGACGACCGACATGTCTATCCAGGCATTGTCTGCCTTCTGCGGATATGACAATGAATTACATTTTATGAGACAATTTAAAAAATATACAGGAATGACTCCCAGCGAATATCGCAAAATGCATCTGTCAATCAAGTAGGGGAAATTTATCTTCTTCTATTCCCGCACTGCCGATGCGCCATATAATGGCACAGTTCCTCTGCATCGGCGTGTGCATAAAAATTAAGTGGATAGATCAATGTCATCCCATGCACAGCGCTCGTCTATCCCTGCAAGCCAAAACAAGGAGCGGTGCCTCTCTACAACAACACCTGCATCCAATTCAGCAGGTGCTTTCATGCCCATCACACGCGCATCGACACAAGCCCAGTCTATCCGATAAATTAAATCCGCTGCATCAAGCAGTTCCCTATATGGACGTACTGATACGTCTTGCTCAAACTCCTCAAGAGAATCAAATGGGTGCAGTATACGAACCGTCTTGCCAACATCACAAATATTATCAGGATACGGAAGTTCATCGACAAGACCAAGTGCCCACTCCATAACCAACAAATTTTCATATTGCCATGAATATTGAATTTGCTCTTCTCTAGCAGACTCTGGATTTTCCAGATAAGTTTTTTCTTTCGGAGAAAGAAACTCCTCTACCATAAAACGTTCCATGACAGGAGCGATAAATTCTTTCGCCTGTTCATAATCCATTCCTTCTCCAAGACGACATTCCGAGTATAGGGAAATGGCTAACAGTGCAGCCGCTCTGCCGCAGATTTCTCTTGTGGTGCGTGCAGGTCCATTTGCTTCTATCTCAGAGAGAAAAGGCAGCCATGGCGAGACATAAATTCTTCTCTCTTTCAGCCATGCCATAGAACGTTCCTTTCGGTCTAATGTCTCCTGCGGCATATCTTTTCCCCAGTCTTCATCTGGCTGAATCTCTGCCGGCATATAGTAATCTAATTTTGTATTTCCTTTTTGGTCCAGAATCAGCTGCCCTTCACTATTCAGAAACGCCGTTCCATCTCCAAAAGTCAAAACTCCCTGTAATTTTTCTGTAACCATTAGAACAGGTGTAACCATCTTCTGCAGTTTCTCTTCTGTTTCCTGCGCACTTACACTGTCAAAACGAAAAATAACCTGTACAATTCCCTTACATTGACGCAGATGATAAAATAAATTACGCTTGATATCTACATGTTCTGTTTGAATAGAATACACAAATCCCTGTACGCCTCCAAGCTGGTCTTTGGTATAATCTTTTCCTTCCTTTTCCTCTTTCAGTCCAGAAACAAAAACAATCTCCATATCACCATTATGCAGGGTATAATAATTTGTCTCACTGTTTTCTTTTTCAATGCTATCTGTCTCACTGACATTCGTTTCTTCGTCAGACTTACTGTTAAATAACATTTCAATCTGGTCGATTATTTTTGTGTAATTGCCTTCTAAGCAAAATAAAAGACCATACTTTTCCACACGCTTTGGTTCTTTGTTTTTCTTTCGGTGATTTAAAAATCCCATACTATATTTTCCTATCCTTTCTAAACTTTTATCCTTATCTTAATCCCTTATCATAAGGTATTCCCTCTGCTTTGGGCGCCCTTGACTTTTTGGAGACAAACACAAGAACAATCAGAGAAATAATATATGGAAGCATATTGTAAATCGTACTAGGAAGCTTAAGCGCTACCAGCGCGTCAAAGCCCATATAGACATTGGAAAGTGCACGGAACATTCCAAACAACAGTGCTGTAAGTCCAATATTGACAGGTCGCCACTGTCCAAAAATCATTACTGCAAGCGCAAGAAAACCAAATCCCGCAACGCCATTTTCAAACTTCCACTCACTCACACCAGCAGTAATGTAAACAAGACCGCCTAACCCGCCAAGCGCACCTGAAATCAGCACGCCTGCATAACGCATTTTGTAAACATTAATTCCAACCGAATCCGCTGCCTGTGGGTGCTCGCCACAAGCACAAAGCCGCAGACCAAATCGGGTTTTATACAATACAATATACGAGGCAATTAACACCAGCAGAGCAATCAACATAAACCAATTAAATTCAAAACTGCCTATATTGACCAGAAACGCTTTCTTTGCCTGTCCATAGACTACTGTAGAAGAAACATTATCTACGCTCTCAGCAGTATTTACTGCCCGCACAAGAACAACTGCAATTGCAGGACCAAGAAGGTTGAGCGCTGTTCCAACAAGCGTTTGGTCAGCATTGAACTTAATTGCAGCGACACCCAACAAAAGAGAAAAAATCATACCGCTGATGACACTCGCCAGCACGACAAGTAAAATGACAGCAAAAGCAGGCATTCCAGCCGCAAGATACCGCATTGTCAGTGCACCTCCAAGTGCACCAATAACCATAATGCCCTCCAGACCAATATTGATAACGCCGCTATGTTCCGAAAAGCATCCGCCAAGCGCCACAAGTATTAAAACTGAAGCAAATATTAATGTGTATTGCACCAATAACAACATTACTTCGCGCCCCCTTTCTTCTCATCCCTTTTATCCAAATATCTGTTCAAACGGATTTTAAAGAAAAATACAAAACCACATAGATAAATAATAAATGCCGAAATCAAATCTGAAATCTGCGAACAGTACATTGTCTTGTCAACATAAGTACCACCACTGGTAATGTGCTGAATAAAATAAGAAGAAAAAATCGCTCCTATCGGATTGGAACCTCCAAGGAAGGCTGCCGCAATCCCATTAAATCCCATTGCTGGAACAGAAGTCTGTTGTACCATCCACTGTTCAATTCCTGTCAGATAAAAAATGCCCGCACCAAGTCCCGCCAATCCTCCAGCGATCATCATTGTGAGAATAATGTTTGTTTTCTCGCGCATACCACAGTATTTTGCTGCATTTTTATTGAGTCCTGTCGCCTTTAACTCATAGCCAAACTTTGTTTTTTCCAACAGAATCCATATGGCAATGGCAGCAACTACTGCAAGCAAAAGCCCAATTGTGACAAACTCATTCTTAGAAAACAGCTTGTCCAGTCCCATATTGGGTAGCAATGCACTCTTATTCACACTAGAGAGTGGTCTAGTATATGGGGTGGTCTGTTCTTTTACATTTGACAGCAACATATTTACCACATATAGTCCAATCCAATTTAACATAATACAAGAAATAACTTCATTGACGTTAAAATATGCCTTGAGTGCTCCAGAAATCGCTCCGACAAGCGCCGCTGCAATAATTGCGGCAAGCAAGCATACATACCATGGCATGCCAAATTTTAAACCACAGTACAGGCAGGCACCTGCGCCAATTACATACTGTCCTGCTGCCCCAATGTTAAACAAACCTACCTTCCATGCAAACAGCACAGACAGCGAACACATCAGCAATGCAGATGCCTTTACCAGTGTTGTGCCAAAGTACTTTTTTGCTGCGGCTGCACTTGGATAATAGAGAAAATTCTTTAAAATCGCGGTGATTGCCTTTCCTGCGCCTTGTGGATTAATCATTAAAAGCACAATATAGCCAATCAAAAGACCTATCACTATGCAAAGCAGTGAACCGATAATGGTCTGAAATCCGTTATTTCTAATACACTTTTTTAGAAGGCTGTTTTCCTTTTTCTGTTCTGTGCTCATTTCACCGCCTCCTTTCGTTTCGATCCTGCCATATAAAGTCCCAGTTCCTCAACTGTAACTTTTTTTGGATCAAATTCTCCCACAATTTCCCCCTCATACATCACAAGAATTCTATCAGATACATTCATAACCTCGTCAAGTTCCAGACTAACTAGCAAAACACCTTTTCCGGCATCCCTTTGTGCTACCAACTGCTTGTGAATATATTCGATTGCACCTACATCAAGTCCTCTTGTTGGCTGGACGGCAATCAAAAGTTCCGGATTTTTATCAATTTCACGCGCAATAATTGCCTTCTGCTGATTACCACCAGACATGGAGCGCGCCTTTGTCACTGCCCCTTGACCAGAACGCACATCATACTGCTCAATTAATCGATTCGCGTACTTTCGGATTTCCTTTCTTTTTAGAAATCCAAATTTATTCGTAAATTGCGGCTCAAAATACCGTTGCAAGACAATATTATCCTCAAGGGAGTAATCCAAAACAAGTCCATGCTTATGTCTATCCTCTGGAATATGGCTCATACCCATTATCAAACGTCTGCGAATTGGCAAATGTGTAATATCTGTGCCATTCATTGTAATGGTTCCGCTCTTTAATGGTTCCAATCCTGATAAACCATAGACAAATTCTGTCTGCCCGTTTCCATCAATGCCTGCAATGCAGACAATCTCTCCTCTATACACCTGAAATGACACATTGTTAACAGCGTTGTTCTTATGATGCTTAGAGGCCACTGTCATATTTTTAATATCAAGGACAACCTCTTTCGGGGTCGCAGGTCTTTTCTCCACAACAAAATTGACATCGCGCCCCACCATCATTGCGGACAGCTTCTCAGGCGTAGTATCTTTTACGGAAACTGTACCAATATATTTTCCTTTTCTGAGTACACTACATCGGTCTGCCACCTGCATAATCTCAGCAAGCTTGTGTGTGATAAACAAAATACTCTTTCCCTCTGCCGCAAGATTTTTCATAATAGTCAAAAGCTCTCTAATCTCTTGTGGTGTTAACACAGCAGTTGGCTCATCAAAAATCAGAATATCATTATCCCGATAAAGCATTTTTAAAATTTCTGTTCTTTGCTGCATTCCCACTGTAATATCTTCCACAATTGCATCTGGGTCCACAGAGAGACCATATTTTTCGGATAGCGCAACCACTTTTCTGCGCGCTTCTTCCTTTTGAAGCAATCCGCCCTTTGTGGTCTCCACTCCCAAAATAATATTATCGAGAACTGAGAAACATTCCACAAGCTTGAAATGCTGATGAACCATACCAATTCCCAGTGCATTGGCATCATTTGGATCACTGATTGTAACACGCTTTCCATCTTTGTGTATCTCACCTTCTTCTGGCTGGTATAGACCAAAAAGCACACTCATAAGCGTCGATTTCCCTGCGCCATTCTCGCCAAGCAATGCATGAATCTCACCTTTTTTTAACTGTAATGTAATATTGTCATTTGCTATGATGCCCGGAAATTTCTTGGTGATATTCAACATTTCAATCGCATACTCCGCCATCTGTAATACCTCCCTCCATATGATACTAATCTATTACAATAATTTTTTGTAATATCAAATCAAAAAATTCTAAGTATCTATTACAAAAAAAGGGAGTTTTTATGCTCCCTTTTATGAAAAATAATTCCCTTTATTACTTAATGCTGCCATAGTCTGTCACTTTTACTGTTGTTGATGGCATTGCTGAAATATCGCTAGACACTGTAATCTCTCCGTTATACATTGCCTTGACAAGTGCACGATAATCATCTTCGGTAAAAGTATCGCTCCACTGTGTTGTGCTAAGTGGTAACTGTACATAATTTTCCTCTGGATTTTCTGAGACAAGCCCAAGATTCTCAATCTTTCCTGCATATTGACTCCAATTTCCGTCTCTGATATCTGTAAGAACACTGTTAACAGTTGCTGAAAGTCCTTTCATTGCAGATGTAACTGTCATACCCTCTCCATACTTTCCATCAATAATCGGTTGCTGATCAGAGTCAACACCAATCACTTTTCCGTCCACTTTTCCTGCTGCCTCTGCCGCTGAAGTATAGATACCGCCTCCACATGCAAACACAACTTCCACGTTCTTCGTTCCGTACCATGTGTCCATAGCACTTGTGATATCGGCATCGCCATAGAACTGTCCGCCACAAACATACTCTACTTCCACATCACTTGCAATGCCAAGTTCTGTCGCTGCCGCATCAATTCCCTGCACATAACCATATCCAAAACGAGTAACTGCTGGAACAGACATACCACCCAAAAATCCTAGATGCTTATAACCAGACTTTACAGCCGCATATCCTGCCATATATCCTGAAAGTTCTTCCTGATACGTACAGCAGTAAACGTTCTCCTCATTGTAATAATCTGTAACATTATAGTCTGCTGGATTATAAGTATAACCTTCACCTACTCCTTTTTCACAGATATCACCTGCACTGACATCCAACGCTACAAACTTGACATCTGGATACAATTCTGGCTGAGCAACAACTGCTGCTGCAAACATATATCCTGGCAAGACAATGACATTCGCCCCTCCTGCCACAGCCTGATCAATGCTGGCATTTCGTGCCTCGTCAGAATCACTGTCTGGCTTATAATATGTGAATGGCACATTATTAGTCTCTGCCCAACTTTTGCAGGATTCATAGGTTGTCTGGTTAAAACTTTGATCGGTAATATCACCGGAATCTGTAACCATTGCAATATTCATATCAGACACTGCTGTTTCTACTGAATCTGCTGAATCTGCATTTTCTGTCCCTGTTGCCTCCGCATTATCTACTCCCGCCGCATTGGTATCCGTTTTCTCCGCCTCGGCATTTCCTGTGTTTGCATCTCCGCCTGCATTCTTGTCTGAACCACATGCTGCCAATGACATTACCATTGCAGCCGTCAGTACCAGTGATAATACTTTCTTCTTCATAAATTTTTCCTCCTTTGTCATATACATGACGAACTTGTGCGCAAAAAATTTGCTGCATGATTTGTTTGAAGACGTTCACAGTATAACATAATTTTCAAAATATATCAAGAAATCCTATCTATTTTCAAAATTAAGTAAAAAATTTTCAAAAAGAATCGTCGCAATCTGATTGATACAGTTTTGCGACGATTTTCTCAAATAGACTTTATTTTATTAAGGTACTTTTTCTATATATAATGTCATCTCTAGCAGGTCCATTGCTTACAAGCGTAATGGGATAGCCAATCTGCTCTTCAATAAACGCAACATATTTACGACAATTTTCTGGCAGATCCTCATAGTTTCTAATGCCTCTAATATCTGATTTCCATCCAGGTAGTATGGTGAACACTGGTTTTGCCTTATCAAGTTTTGCTGTAACAGGGAACTGTGTCGTAACTTCACCGTCAATCTCATACCCAGTACACACTGGAATCTCATCCAGATATCCTAAAACATCAAGCACAGTAAAGCAGACATCTGTTGTGCCTTGCAAACGACAACCATATTTAGAAGCAACACAGTCAAACCAGCCCATGCGTCTCGGACGTCCTGTCGTTGCGCCGTACTCTCCGCCATCTCCGCCGCGGCGTCTAAGTTCATCTGCCTCATCACCAAAAATTTCAGATACAAAAGCACCTGCACCCACTGATGACGAATACGCTTTACAAACAGTATAAATTTCCTTAATTTCATAGGGTGGTATTCCTGCACCAATCGCACCGTAAGCCGCCAGTGTTGATGATGACGTAACCATTGGATAAATTCCGTGATCGGGATCCTTTAAAGTGCCAAGCTGTCCCTCCAAAAGTATATTCTTTCCAGCCTTTAACGCCTCGTCAAGATACACAGAGACATCACACACAAAGGGTTGAATTAAATCTCGATAAGTGTGTAGTGTGTCGAGAAGTTCTGACGGGTCTATCGTCGGTTTGTGGTACAGATGTTCCAGAATCACATTTTTCTGAGCTGTTACACTTTCAATTTTCTGTTTCAGCAATTCCTCATCAAAGAGTTCACTCACCTGGAACCCAATTTTTGCATATTTATCTGAATAAAAAGGTGCAATGCCAGACTTTGTAGAGCCAAAAGACTTGCCGCCCAGACGCTCCTCCTCATACTGGTCAAACAGAATATGATACGGCATCACAATCTGTGCCCTGTCTGACACCAAAATCTTAGGCATTGGCACATTTCTGTCTGTAATTGACTTAATCTCCTCCATCAAGATAGGAATATTCAGCGCTACACCATTGCCTATAACACTTGTCGTATGATTATAAAATACACCTGAAGGCAGGGTGTGAAGTGCAAACTTGCCATAATTGTTCACAATTGTGTGTCCTGCATTTGCGCCCCCCTGAAAACGGATAACAATATCTGCCTCACGCGCGAGCATATCGGTAATCTTACCTTTTCCCTCATCGCCCCAGTTCGCTCCTACTACTGCTTTTACCATTGACATACCTCCGGTTCTTCCTCTTTGATTGTATTGATACTAAATTAGTATCAGACACATTGACTTAAATGTACGAGTGCATTCAGCACCGCTAACTATAATACAACTTTTTGACAAAGAAGTAAAGAACAATTATACATTAATTTCTGCCTTGATACCCAGCTCTGTTTTGTTTGCCTTTAATATTGGTTTTACCACCTTGTCCAAGAACACATCGACCTGTCTTGGCGCTCTGCCGACATACTTAGCTGGGTCCATCGCCTCCTGCAATTGTTCCAAAGTCAAGTTAAACTCTGGCTCCGCTGCAATCAGCTCCAACAAATTATTGTCTCTTCCCTCTTTCTTAACCATCTTTCCAGCCTCCATGGAAAGTGTGCGAATCTTCTCATGAAGTTCCTGTCTGTTCCCGCCATTTTTCACAGCATCCATCATAATATTTTCTGTCGCCATAAACGGAAGCTCCGCCATAAGATGCTTTGTGATTACTTTGTCATAGACCACAAGACCATCCACAACATTGAGACATAAGTCCAAAATTCCATCAATTGCTAGAAATCCCTCTGGAATGGAGAGCCGCTTATTCGCAGAGTCATCCAATGTCCGCTCAAACCACTGTGTCGCGGAAGTAATCGCCGGATTTAACGCGTCAATCATGACATAGCGGGACAGTGAGGCAATGCGTTCAGAGCGCATTGGATTTCTCTTGTAAGCCATCGCGGACGAACCAATCTGATTTTTCTCAAAAGGTTCTTCCACCTCTTTTAAATGCTGTAACAACCGAATATCATTTGACATCTTATGTGCGCTTGCAGCAATTCCAGCAAGAATATTTGCCACTCTCGTATCCACTTTCCTAGAATACGTCTGCCCTGAAACTGCATAACACTCTTTAAAACCCATCTTTGCAGCAATTATGGGGTCAATCTTGTCAATTGTCTCCTGGTCGCCATCAAAAAGCTCCAGAAAGCTTGCCTGTGTGCCTGTTGTTCCTTTCGATCCCAACAGTTTGAGACTTCCCATCACATACTCCAAATCTTCCAAATCCATCAAAAATTCCTGCATCCAGAGCGTGGCGCGCTTCCCCACAGTGGTAGGCTGCGCCGGTTGAAAATGGGTGAAGGCAAGCGTTGGAAGATTTTTGTATTTCTCCGCAAACTGCGCAAGCTCATCAATCACATTCACCAGTTTTTTGTGCACAAGCTTCATCGCCTCATGCATCACAATAATGTCTGTGTTGTCACCGACATAGCAGGAAGTCGCTCCCAGATGAATAATGCCTGCTGCCTTTGGACATTGCTGGCCATAAGCATATACATGACTCATCACATCATGGCGCACCACTTTCTCGCGCTCCCTTGCAATTTCATAGTTAATATCCTCCGCGTGCGCTTTCAGCTCGTCAATCTGTTCCTGTGAGATAACTGGCTTGCCATTCTCACTCAATCCAAGCTCCATCTCTGTCTCCGCCAAGGCAATCCAGAGACGCCTCCATGTCTTAAACTTCATATCTTGTGAAAAAACATACTGCATTTCCTTGCTGGCATAACGCTCAGAAAGGGGACTTGTATATCTGTCTGTACTCATATTTTTCTCCTCATTATTATTTGTCAAAATCGCCGCGAATATCCTCCGTTGGTGGTTCCATTGGATAATTTCCGTTAAAACAGCCTGTGCAGATTCCCAATCCGTCCACCATCTCCCGCAGCCGCTCAATATTGAGATATCTCAGTGAATCTGCGCCAATTATCTCCTGAATCTCATGAACAGTCCTATTGTTGGCAATCAACTGATCTTTCTCCGGCACATCTGTACCAAAATAGCAGGGCCACAGAAACGGCGGTGAACTAATGCGCACATGAACTTCCTTCGCCCCTGCTTCGCGGAGCATCCGCACAATCCTATCCGAAGTTGTACCGCGCACAATCGAATCGTCTATCATTATAATCCGCTTCCCATTTACCGCCTCTTTGAGAACATTTAGTTTTACTTTTACACTGGACTCTCTGCTGCTTTGTTTTGGCTTGATAAAGGTTCTGCCAACATAACCATTCTTTACAAAAGCTGTGCCATACGGCACTCCTGACTGCAGCGAATATCCAAGCGCCGCTGCATTTCCAGACTCAGGCACTCCCACAACAAGGTCTACATCTACAGGAGAATCTATTGCAAGGAAACGCCCCGCTCGGATTCGCGCGGCATAAACGCTCACCCCGTCAATTTGACTGTCAGGACGTGCAAAATAGATGTATTCAAAGATGCATCTCGCCTCCTGCTCTTTTGAAACTGCACGCGATAAATCAGAAAGGATTCCACCGTCCGGCGTGATGGTGACAGTTTCTCCTGGAAGCACATCACGCACAAACTCCGCACCAATCGTATCGAGTGCGCACGTCTCTGAAGTAATAATATAACTGTTTTCTCGCTTGCCGATACAGAGTGGTTTAAAGCCATACGGATCGCGCGCTCCAATCAATTTTCTAGGACTCATAACAACTAAAGAATATGCACCTTTAATCTTTTGACACGCCCGATTTACCGCCTCCTCAACCGTCTTGGAATTGAGTCGTTCACGCGCAATATGATACGCAATCACTTCTGAGTCAATCGTTGTCTGGAAAATCGCGCCTGTATATTCTAGATCATGCCGAAGTTCTGCGGCGTTAATCAGATTTCCATTGTGTGCAAGCGCAAGCGTCCCCTTCACATAATTTAGGACAAGCGGTTGAGCATTCTCGCGCGTGGACGCCCCCGCTGTCGAGTAACGCACATGTCCTACTCCAATATCGCCTTTCATTGTCTCCAAACTATCCTGTGTAAACACTTCATTGACAAGCCCCATTCCCTTATAAGATACAACCTTTCCTTTGGGACCGCTGGTTTCACTAACTGCAATGCCACAGCTTTCCTGTCCTCTGTGCTGCAAGGCAAAAAGTCCATAATATATTGTAGATGCGACGTCACGCGCGTCAAAATCATAGATGCCAAAGACGCCGCACTCCTCCTTTACGCCTGTCTTGTCAAGAGTTCTATCTATCTCTTCCCCATACATAAATTTTTTTCATACTCCCCTATATTTTGTATTATGCAAAATCTTTTCCTGTAAGTAACGCAAATGCTTCCTTATACTTGTCAACTGTTTTGACTACAACCTCATCTGGCAGCAAGTTTTCATTGTCTGGATTTGCTTTCAGCCAATCTCTCACATACTGCTTGTCAAAAGAAGGCTGTCCCTTTCCTGCCTCATATCCCTCAAGCGGCCAGAATCGAGAGCTGTCTGGCGTGAGCATCTCATCGCCAAGCACCAAATTACCATCTTTATCAAGTCCAAACTCAAACTTTGTATCCGCGATAATAATTCCTTTGCTCAACGCATACGCAGCACATTTTTTATAAAGGGCAATTGTCGCGTCTTTAATCTTGACAGCATATTCCTCACCTTTTCCAGGAAATTTTGCTTCCAACACCTCAATACTGTGCTCAAAGGAGATATTCTCATCATGCAGTCCCAGTTCTGCCTTGGTGCTCGGCGTATAAATTGGCTCAGGTAATTTCTCGGACTCTTGCAGCCCTTCTGGCAGCTTTATACCACACACAGTACCATTTTCCTGATAGCTTGCCCAGCCGCTTCCTGTGATATATCCACGCACAATACATTCTATTGGAATTATCTCAAGTTTGCGGCACAGCATACTCCTGCCCTCAAACTGCTCCTTCTGGAAAAATTCAGGCATATCCTTGACATCTACAGAAATCATATGATTTGGTACAACATCCTTGGTGAAATCAAACCAAAATTTTGACATCTGTGTAAGTATCGCGCCTTTGTTTGTAATTTTATTCTTTAAAATCACATCAAAAGCTGAAATCCTGTCTGTTGCTACAATAATCAGAGTGTCTCCATTGTCATATATCTCACGTACCTTGCCCTCTTTAATTGGTGTAAATTCTCGCATTTTATTTTCCTCCTGTTTTTTCTCGATATTTTTTAACTAGACTATGTAAATTTTAATAAGCCCTATGCAAGCGCTTTTTCATAAATGGACACCATATCTAAAATCTTCTCAGCATATTCTGGATAATTATCCACAATATCCTTCACTTCATCCTGCGCATCCTGCGCCACTTTTGCATTGTACTCCATCTGTTTTCTGAGTTTCTGGCGCCGGATAATCAATCCATGCCGAATCTCAACCATCTCCTTGTTGTCAACAAGCGCTGCCGCCTGATGAAGCCAAATGTTCGGATCTGCAAGATTACAGCGGCGCAAAAGCTTAATGAGTGCTGCCTCATTGAAATCCATATCCTGTTCCATCTGCTTCTCCTGCTCCCGATGAATATTCTCTTCCAAATACTTATCCCACAACTTCTTAAGCTCATTGGAACTGTTCACATCATATTTCACATACAAGTATTCCAAAAGATTTGTGTTATTTACATAGCGAATTTTTACGGTATTGTGCAGTATTACAAGCTTGTTAATCCCCTTTTCAACGCGCACTAACTCCCGCTGCGATTCGTGGAATTTTACAAACACAAAAGCCAGAGTTGTTGCTGCAACCAACACAGCAATCGCATAGCCAAGTGAAACATCAAGATGCCATGCTGACCCAATAATTGTGAGCAATATAACCAAAAACATCATGGAACCAACACACATAAAGGTAATCCCCTTCATATTCTGCATTGCATTCTGAAGTTCATTCTTTCTAAAATAATAGGCATGCCGCTCTCCCTCAAGCCTTCCCAAGTCTTTCTTAACCAAAACTTGATAGTCCTCGGCTTCTTTTAATCTGCGGTATCCTTCCGGCATATATTGTTCGATGCGCTCCATGCGCAGATAATCCTCCGGTTTCATAACACGCCGTTTTTTGTCAAGCTTCTCCCGATTGCTCTCCAACTCCAAAATTTTTCCAGCATAGGTCTTTAACTGCTCTTTTACCTCATCTGTCTGCGCCTCAATCTCCTCCATATCCGTCAGATAGGAAGTCACAAGATTGTACTCCCCGCCGAGAGCATCCAACTCCTTCGACGCCTCCGACATCTGTTCAAGACACGCCTTGACATAATGTTCTCGCTGTATTTTGTCATGCATGTCAATGTTGTCGCGCTTTAAGCGTTCCTCCTCCCAATCCGGCCGATACACATTTTCGTCTTCCTCTTGCTGACGATTAAACAGTCCCTTAATCTTTCCCAGAAATCCCATTTTAAAAAAACCCCTTTCGCTAACTCATTGTCTGGCGCTTGTAATCCTTTTTGAGTTGTTTGATTAGCGCCTGTGACTGCTGACGGTACAACTCCATCTGCCCGCTCGCCTTCAATTCTTCCAGCTCTGTCACCAGTTTCTTTTCCCGCGAAGCAAACCACTTTTGATCCACCTGTGCACACAGCTGCTCCACCACCAAGAAATCCTCCTCCCAATCTGGATTATCTCGTTTGAAAGCGCCATATGCATAGTCTGTAAGTGCCTTTCTGTTCGCGAGAATATAGGCATATCTAGTCTGTTTGTCAGGATGCAACAAGTACGCCTCATAATACAGATCCGCTGCCTGTCTATAGGCAAAATCCATAGCGTAGATAGATGCCATATTATAGTACAACAGTGCTCTTCCTGTATTATCCCGTGAAGGTATGTACTCCACCAGCTCCCTGTAAATAGCAAGTGCCTGCCGAAATCTTCCCTGCTGATACAAGTATTCCGCCCTTTTTCTGTACTTCTCAATAATGGTAAGGTTTGACTGCTCTTTCAAGATACGGTCTACCTGTTTTATTGTACTGCTGTCATACATGCCTGTTCTCTCAAGTATTGTCGAGACAAAGGCGGCAACAGACACACGTTTCCTGACATAGACATCGAGTTCATCTGCAAGTTCCGCAAGGCCGCACTCCTGACGAATCCAATTCACAAGCTCCTCTGAAACCACTGAGTCATCCAGCAGATGCACCCTTTCCATAAAATAATAACATAACTCCTCTATAGAATACAATGAAATGTCAGAAAATTTTAAATAAAATGGATTTTTTGCATAATTTCCAGTACAAAGACAAACATTATTCATTTACATAACCTCTTTATTTCCTATGTGATGGCCTCCAATGGCAGGCACTCCCTCCAAACTTGACCTGTAGATGGGAAAAATTCACCAAATCCTTTGTCTGTTATCTGAATCTGAACAGCATTTGCATCTTCCATATAAAAACGAAGTTCCACACGGTTTGTCTTGTTTCCCCTGACTTTTAATCCTTCCAGAGAAATACGCGCAATCCGCGTCTTTCTTCCATCTACAGGCGCTATATTCAGCGTGATAATATTGTTCTTTGCCAAAATCACATCAAAAACACTCTGCGCCTCATACCAGTTTGTACCGGCATCGAGAATTGGATAATAAACTTCATTTTGTCCTCTGTTACAAGTCATGCCAATATTTGCGCGGAGCTTATCCCCCGACAGATATACGTAAGAGGTGAACAGCGTAGATGGATAAATGCGTTCCCGCGCGCCATAACATGCTCCTTTGCTAAAAAGATTATTTCCCTGAAAAACACGTCTCCCCCGACACATATATTTGAGCGACTCTCGACACCAATCCTTAGAAAAAGAATCCCCCAATAAGAAAACAGACGTTATGATTCCCCGTTCACAATTTCTCCGCACAATCTCAAGCAATGTGGCGTCCAACTGCCTGTAAAAGACACTCTTTGCAGTCTCACTTTTATCTGACAAGTCTGAAATTTTCATCTGTGGGTAATGTGTAGTATCAATAAAACACGCCACCGGATTTGTCTTTCGATTCATGGAAAGTCGATAACTTTTAATACCATCACTTCGATAATCATACAAAAGCACATCATGAACCCACATCTCTTCTGGCTGATGAATCATATATTGAAAAAAACAGTCTTCATGGCTTAAAAAATAAATCTCTGTTTTTCGATAGACAGCATGTTTGGAAATATTTTTTAGCATTTTCAAAACATCTGTATTCATGTCTTTCATTGTAAATGCCACCGCCGCAATATCTTCTGACACAATATAGGCAGACAACATTGCAAGCGCTTTTTTCACAAAAATCTCAAGCAAATATTCTCCTGTCAACTCCTCCTCATTCACTTTGATGCTTGTATTGTCTCTTGCCAGCGCCACAAGATTCTCCACTAGCACACCTTGTCCTTCTCTGGCCGTCTTTAGCGCCTCCTTTCCAATCAGCCACGCAGCGTTTTCTTCCACACCATTTTTCTTGCAAAGGAGCGTAGGTATATTATATTGCTCCTCACCCATCACCAGACTAATTGTGTCAGGCATACTCTGATTCTGCCTGCAATAACTGATTTGTGAGTAGTCGTTTCCCAAGTCAAAACCGACTACTACCTTGTTTTTCTTCGTTATTTCATCCAGTGCCCTGTCAATCAACATCTTTCATACCCCTCTTTCAGAGAGCCAACTTTAAACTGTTCATAAAATCCTCTCTCCAAACAGTTCCTTGCGCTTTCGCTCATAGCACCTTAAACAGCTCTCTTACACAGAAATCCTGATACAGATAATCTTCTGTCAACTGCTGTGCAGTCGTTTCATCCTGCAAGCTAACACTCAGCAGAATATCATTTAATATGTTAAACCTGTCATCTGTATCAAACTGACTTTTTCCAGATGCATAGCTTCCTGTACCTGCCTCTGATTTGCCGTACAATGTACCGCTCTGTGTCACATGTTCCTGCGGATATCCCCCGTCTTCCGCATAGTTTTCTGTAATATAATACTGAATCGTCTCCCCGTGAAACAATTGAAACATGCTCACATGAATCCCCTCATACATTTCCTTCATTTCACGAATATCATAACTTCCATAATCAACAGTCTCCTCAGTCTGTTCCTCCACTTCATCATCCTCTGAACGCTCTGCATTGCGTTCTAGCAAAGGCTGTTCCGCGAGAGAGCCATCATCAAACGCATAGTGTATATACACTTGGCTGTGTGGCTGTGTGCGATACTCAACAAAAATGCTGTCCTTAATATAGTGCAGTTCTGGCACTAATGGGACAAGCTTCACATAAAATGGAAAATAAACCTCCTCATTCAATAGCTCCTGTACAAACTGCCGAATTGCATCCTCTGGTATCTCCGCATTATTTTGCATATTTTCTGCCCAGAACTTTAACAGTGCAAACTTACAGATTGGTTCCGTCAACTCCCCATTGGTATATCTCTGATACAGCATATCAAAAATCTGCGGGCACAAAATAGCCTCATAGACAAAATATTCATAGGACATCTCCAACAAAATTTTCTTTACAAGTGCTCTGTCCTGCTTTTCGCCCCGCGCATAGGAAATCAGCAGATTGTCCCTATCAGGAATCAACACCCCTGTATATTCTGTCTGTTGAAGAATCCGCTCCATAATTCGCTGTACGTCAAGCTCCAAATCCAAGGCTGATTTCCACAATTTTCTAAGTTCTGCAACCTTTCCGTTATAGTTTACCATTAAATAACACAGGATATTTTCATCATATTTCATATTTTTGTAAATGTAATGCGCCACATTTACAAGAAATTCCTCATATTCAAAATCCTTGCTGACAATCCGTTTGCTGACAAGTCGCGCTACAGATTTGGGGTCCACATCTGCCACTCCGTAAGATTTCAACCAACAGTACGCCTTGTCAAACATCCCCCGCGAAATCATATATCGGATAAACTCTGCCCGTTCAGAAGCAGCCATCTCATCGGCCTCAATGTCCTCCAAAAAAGCATCCAGATCGCCAATCATATCATTATCATAATAAAATCGCAAAAGCTTTGTACGGATTTCTTTTTTGAAGCTCTCCACCACCTGGGGCGACTCCGCAAGATTTTTAAAACGCCTGACATTATCATTTGTAATTGTTATGTAATTCTTGTCCACTTCACACAGATAAATATCAAAACTAAGGCGTCCCCTCATATATCCGCTAATATATTTCACCTGCTTCTTTGGCTCCATAAGCTGTTTATTTTCATAATGAATGCTCTTCGTAAACCGACTGCCGTTTTCATCTTGCAAAAACAGTTTGTATTCGCTCCCGTAAATCGGTATCATACAGACACAGTTTACCACAGGATACAAGCTTTCTCCATTCACTTTCTCATGAATGACAACAATATTTTTTACCTTTGGATTATCCACATATATCCGATGCATAAAAAGAAGCGGCGTAAAAGCATAGGCAGTATCGTCCATAATCATCTGCGGCGCCAATCTATTTTTGTAGAGATACGCAAGATTTTCATTGATATGCCCTAGTTTAATCTGGTCCACAATAAACCGCTCAATCGCAATGCGATAACTCTGCTCCAAATCTGGATATTTGTCCTTGTTTTTAATGATATAAGCATACAAAAAGGCGTTTAACTCATAGTCAAGACTGCTCTGATAAGCAAAATACATCAATACCATTTTAGGAATTTCCAAACCTTCTTTTATATCCCCGTATTTGTCAAGCTCCAGCGACATCATATAGTATTCGTAGAGTCCAGTAACCCTTACGGAATACTCCACGCCAATCTTATACCACGGATAGAAATAAACCCCCTTTTTATCTCCCAAAATCAGAATATGACAGATAGATGTCACTGTCTGCAGTGATTTGTACACACGATACACCTCACCCAATATCCGAATCAACAGTGTAGAGTATGTTTTCTTGCGGGCAGCAAGATACTGCAATTGCTCGATTAACTCTGTTTTGAGCATCTGCCGCCTTGCCCCATGCCACAGTACACTTTCTTCAAACGCATCTAATTTCAACAGAAAAGTTGGATTGTCTTGCAACAACAAAACCGCCTCGCACAAAAGCATTGGACTTGTGCATCCGTTTTCAAACATTTCCTCCATAAACTTCCATCGAAGCTCCCGATTCCGCAACAAATCTTCATTGAGCTGGAGAATCAGCCAGCCAAGCCGCCATTCCGTAGGATTATTGGCATAGATTGTCTCAATCTCGTCGCTGACCTCCTTCACATACTCTTCCGCACAGTTAATTAATGTGGTCAGATAGAGATAGTAACAGTTTTGAAAAATATTCCCCGCTTCTTTCGCCAAGCGCTGTTCCAACATATCAAGATACCACTTCGCCTCGTTAAAACGTTCCTTTGTAATCAAAAGCTGCACTCTATAAAGATTAAAAAGAATACTATCCTCATTCAAATCCAGTAAATTTCCCACCCCTTTTTCAAATTGATTTATCCACTGGTTTTGTGTCAGACAGTTCAGTCTCATATTGACATAGCCATTTACCAAATCGCATAACGCTTGTTTTTGTTTTCTGCTATCTGTCCTTCGCTCTGGTTCTTCCTCTATTAAAATATCAAATGGAACGGTGTATTCATTGCAGGCATCAGAAAAGATAACAGCTCCGCTGTTCACACCATCATGCAATTTTGAGGCATCAATATAAATATTAAAATTACATTTGTTATTAATAAAATCCACACTTGTGAGTTGCTGCCTGTCCGTGCTGAGAAATTCTCCGACAATCCAAATATTGACACAACTATATCCCCACCCACTCTTTGTAATCACTATGCTCTTTACGGTGCTATCCTGAATATCCTCAAGCAAAAAGCCTTCTATATCAAAGCTGTAGATAATTGGGGTTTTTTTGCTGACTTCAATCAGAAACTCCTCTACATTCTGCTCGTTTCCCTCAAAACGGGACTGACCTGTATAGGCCATATGCGCATTTTTATCACTTCTCTGAATAATAGAAACAAAATTCTTGGAATAGAACAGCGCAACTGCCTCTTCCCAGTTCGTCTGTGCCAGATTGGTAAAGTGAAACAGATTCTTAATCACCCCCATAGAACTTTGAAGCTGTGGCTTTACAATGCTGACTTTATAAGGAATCGTATATTCACCGCGATTGCTTATAATCACAAATTCTCCCCGAACGCTTCCTCCTGCCTCAGCAGTAGTTCCATCAAAGTAATATGGGATTTGTGTCTCCTCACCGCGAAATTCTGTCTCATATGTTCGCATCCTTGTATCAGATGAGTATATTTTTCCCTCTGCGTATTTGTCCGCGGCATGTATGGTAAAGCTGTCCTCGATCAGTTCTCCTGGCTCTACACTTAACACAATCTCTTGACAGGAAAATTCGAGATATTCCGGCTTCTCCCTATTGTCCCCCATTGTTTCACTTCCTTAAAAAATTCATTATCATCTAGTATACCCTATCAAGTAACATTATGTAAATGTATATTTCGAGCGAGTATAATGTCTGACGACATTATATCATATCATTTATCAATTTAGAATAATGAAATGAAAGAAAGCACCAAAAAAGAAACAATTCTTTTTTTGATGCTTATTTCATGAGCTTTTCTATATTTTAACCCCAAAGCAAATCTCCTGCCCCTCCTCTCGCTCTAACAACTCTACAGTAATCTCTCCCTTGTGGCGCTTTGCAATCTGATTTGCCTGATACAATCCAAGCCCTCTGTCCTCTCGGTTCTTTTTGGTTGTAAACCCCTTTTCAAAAAAATGAGAAATCTCCCCCATAGTTAAATTTTCTACTTGATTTTTAATCATAAAAATCAACTTGTCATTTTTTGCATCCAAGACCATCTCCACCCTGTTTTTTTGTGGTGTTGCTGCCTCAAATGCATTGTCAGTAAGCGTTCCAATGATTTCAACAAGCGCATGTTCTGACACAGCGGTCACAATTTCCTGACTCAACACTTGTATATCAATATCTATATAACTAGGCGCACTGATAATCTTACTATATAAAAAACCAGCCAATATCTTGTCAGAAATGCGCAGCAGCGCCGGATTACAACGGGATTTATCCCCATAAATATCTTTGCAGTACGCTGACTGCGCCTTGACTAACTCATCATAATTGTCGATAGTCACATGCATATTTAAAATCGCATTCATGTGATTGTCAAATTCATGCTGGCGCGCCCTGATATCCTTTGTCAGTTCTTCCATCGGCTTTATGTACAGCTTGTAAATTTTTAACTCCTGCTCCTGCCGTCTCAAAGCCGTATAGTTTTGCGTCCAGTCAAAAAAGCCAAAGATTATCACAGAAAAAACAATACCAAACAACACCATCACTTTAATATCAAGCGTGTGGCTCAAATACAGATCGATCAACAAATACAGTGCAATTAACAGTGCAACTACGCAAAAGATTCTGTATAAAAATTTTCTGCCAAGTTCAGCCATTATAACGCACCCCTTTGTCTTTTTTATGCTTGTTATTGATATAAAATAGCCTACATACACAATCTTTTTTTAATATCACTCTTATAGGTAATCCCTATTTCCACCTGCTCTCCATTGTTCATGCGCATAAATCCGTTCACTGTATCTATATTATCAATATAATCCTGATTCACAACACACATGCGATGTACTTGCAAAAACTTCTCATTTGGTAGTTTTTCCAGTAATTGCTTTATGGAAAGATACGGAACTTTCATTTCCTCTTTTAAGAGTACAAACAAAACGCCTCGCGGAACAGCCTTGACACACACAATATCCTTGCAAAATATCTTGTAATTAATGCTGTCCTTTTTCACTACCACAAACGCATCTCGCGTCTCCCCTTGCTGGGACAAAAATAACAGCTTTCCTGCAAGCTTTTCAATATCTTGTTCATTGTACGGTTTTATAAGGTATTGATAACAATGTAGCTCTCTATATGCGGTCAGCTCCATATTGGCCAGCGAGGTAATCATTACAATCGGCGTGAATGCATACTCCCTTTTCATGCGCACTTCTCGCGCAAAGGTTATCCCTGAGAGATCATCTTTATCATTAATATCCAAATTAATGTCCAATAAAAAAGCCTGAAAGGGCGGCTGCGCTTTCTCTTCAAGCGCAGCTCTTGCCTCCTCCAGACTGTTTGTAGGAACGGCACACACCCTCTCAGATACCCTTTCCAGCATCGCAGTAATCGCATTTAAGCATATCTTACTGTCCTCTAGTACTAATATCCTTGTCATGCATTTGTTCCTCCTGACTTAGTTTACTTCAATATTTCTCCGACAGACTTTGCAAGCCCTGCCACCCCTTGGATTTCCGAAGGAATAATAATCTTTGTGGCATTGCCATTTGCCGCTTTCTCAAACGCTTCCAGCTTCTTGATAGTAAGCACCGCCTCGTCAGCGCCTGCATCCCTCAAGAATTTAATCCCTTCTGCATTTGCCATCTGCACAACGCGGATTGCCTCCGCCTGACCTTCCGCCTCGCGAATCTTTCTCTCCTTCTCAGCTTCCGCGCGGAGAATCGCCGCCTGTTTTTCTGCCTCCGCCTCAAGAATCGCGGACTCCTTCTGACCTTCCGCCACCAAAATTGTGGATTTCTTTTCGCCTTCCGCACGGAGAATCGCCTCACGACGCTCACGTTCTGCCTTCATCTGTTTCTCCATTGCATTTCTAATCGCTTCTGGAGGAATAATATTCTTTAACTCAACACGATTTACCTTGATACCCCACGGGTCCGTCGCCACGTCAAGCGCAGAACGCATATTTGTATTGATAATCTCCCTTGATGTCAACGTCTGGTCCAGTTCCATCTCACCAATAATATTTCTCAGTGTTGTCGCTGTCAGCTTCTCAATCGCCATAATTGGATTATCCACGCCATATGCATACATTTTCGGATCGGTAATCTGAAAAAATACAACCGTATCAATTTGCATTGTTACGTTATCCTTTGTGATAACGGGCTGCGGTGGAAAATCAACAACTTGCTCTTTCAGGTTTACTTTTTTGGCAACTCTGTCAAGAAAGGGAATCTTGAAATGAAGCCCTACACCCCATGTAGTATCATATCCGCCAAGCCGCTCTATTACATATGCATACGCCTGCGGAACAATGCGTACATTTGTCGCCAAAATCACAATCACAATAAATAATATGACCAATAAAATTTCTATCATACGAAAAACCTCCTCCTCATACCTTTTCGAGCCTTTTTAGCTCTCCTCATACTTCTCAACAATAAGCCTCACACCTTTAATGTCAACAACTTTCGCAAGACTTCCCATTGGAATTTTACTTTTGTCCTCCGCGGCGCGCACGGTCCATTCCTGACCATTTACAACGGCGCTGCCTTGTCCTGCAATGTTGTCTACCTCCTGTGTGATTCTTACTACTTTTCCGATGATACCCTCATAATTTGTCCTTGTGCGCGTATTGTTTATGTACCTTATCGCCAAGGGTCTCGTGAATATCAGCATTCCGAGTGATACCAACAAGAATACCGTCATTTGAAGTATAATTCCGCCGTCTAGCATTGACACAATAATTGCAAACAGTGCACCGATTGCAAACCAGATGGTTGTAAGTCCTACTGTGACAATCTCAATGATTATAAGTACGATCATAGCAGCCAGCCACACCATTGTGTTTGTCATGATATCTCCTCCTTTCTTCTCAGAACAATTGCTTATCTTCCTGATAAATAGTAATGATGAATATACCATATCGCATATTTTAATTTGGCACAATGGTTTTTGCGTGAATGCAGTGATTTTCGTATTGAAACGAATTTTATTCGGAAAAACCTTGTCGGTAAACTGTCAATTCCTTCTGAAAAGCCTCTGTCTTATCATATCCACAAGAAAACATCTCTGGACAAAATCCTCTATAAATACACTCTTTTACCATACAACTGGCAAGCTCTGGCTCCGTCTTTGCAACTTCTTCCTTGACCAACTGCCACGCCTCACGGGTCTCAGGACTTGCACAGCTACACAGACGCTTGCGACTAATATTAATCAATGCCTGCGCATCCGCTTCACATGCATGGTTTACCAAAGACCCTTGCGGCAAATCGTCCCGATTGATACCCGTCCGGTCACTGCGCTGCGTCGATACCCAATGCTCAATTCCAATTTTATGTCGCACCATATGCACACTAACCCATGACTTTAACCCCTTCCAGCGCCAATAAAATTTCATGCGCCGAATTGGAGAATGCTCGGACAAAATAAGTCTTCTTTTCCACTCCGAATCAGGATACTTTCCTGTTGTCTTATTAACAGTATTCATGGCAGCGTCTTTAATATCTTGCCAGTTATCCTCATGTTGAAACCGATCTATTTGCATACATAATCCCCCTTTGGCAATCCCAATCACTCTTTTTTGTCTGTCGAGCTCTTTTTATCGCGAGTTCGACTAACCATCCCCTCAATTTCTGTCCGCTCAGCAGAAAGTTCTTTGATCAATTGATACAACGTCCAATTAATATTTTTGGGCGTTGCGACTGCCTTTAATTTTGTCGGTGTCAATCCCACATTTTTATAAGAAAGTAAAAATTCATCCAATTTTTTGTTTGGTATTCCCGAAAAGATAATAATCTCTGGCATACAGAAAATGATTGGTGGCTTCTCAATCTTCGTCAAATCAAGTGGTATAATCTCTTTTAATCCAATCAATTTTCCAACCTGTGTATTGAGGTCTGATGGCTTGAGCTGTTTTGTCGCGATAGACATACTCATTCCAATCACTTCTAGCTGTATCTTCTTTTTTTCGTCCAACACATAATACAGTATCCTGCTTTTCTGTTCTTTCATTATCACATCCTACCTTCCTATAAAAATTTGTCTATCGCCTTTTTTAGTTCTTCAATAGATGCTGTATCATTCTCCCGCACCGCCTCAACAATACAATGGTCAATGTGGTCTTTTAATATCACACGGCTCACGCCGCCAATTGCGGATTTTACTGCTGCCAACTGTATCAGTACCTCACTGCAATCCCTGCCGTTTTCCACCATTGTTTTCACTGCCTCCATATGCCCTATAATTTTAGACATTCTGTTCAGTACGGCTTTCGTCTCTTTATGTGTATGTGTGTGCAAATGCCCCTGTTCCTTTGTATGAACATGTTCGCCTGTGTGTGCATGTTGAATCCCCAATTCGTGCATCTCATCATGTGTCGATTCCTTTTCCATTTTTCCCCCTTAAAACATCTATCATAAAAATAAATCCAAAAGGAATTATACAAAACTGGACAATACAATATTACTGACATCGATTCCCGCATCCGTCAGTCTGACAGTATCGCCGCTTTGCACCATCATTCTCAATTGAATCCATTTTTGCAGCGCATCACCATACATCGCATCCATATCTTTTGCAAAACTTTCTGTAAACTCTTGTTTAGAGACACCTTCCATCATACGCAGACCCAAAAACATAAATTCCTCCATCTGCTCCACATCCAAAAGAATAGCCACAGCCTCTTTCACGCTTTCTCCAACTGTGTTGTTATCTGTCAATCGGCTGTCATACAAGTTGGCATTGTGTTTCTGAAACACGGAAAGATATCGTTGCATATTATCTGTATTTTCCCAGCGTCGATTTCCCACCGTGGAACTTGCGCCAAGTCCAAAACCAACAAAATCTGCTATGTGCCAGACTCCCCGCTGCCAATAAATACAGTTGTGCTTGCATTCATATCCAGCTTTTGCATAGTTTGAAATCTCATAGCGGTGATAACCATGCTCTGCCAATATCCGTTTTGTCTCCTGATACATCTGTCGGTCCTCATCCTCATCAGGCACAGAACCCCATGCATCTCTATTATTATATAACTGCGTTCCCGCTTCGATTATCAAACTGTAAGCCGAAATATGCTCTGGCTGTAATGCTACAACTTTCTCAAGCGTGCGAATCCAACTCTTCATATGCTGATCTGGCAAAGCTGACATTAGATCAATATTGATATTAGCAAAACCGATTTCCTTTGCCTGACAATAAGTTTGCAAAAAATCTTCATATGTGTGAATGCGTCCAAGCATCTGCAATTCCGCATTATTCGCAGATTGCAATCCAATGCTCAGCCTGTTGATTCCAGAATTTTTTAACTTTAAAAGTTTCTTTCTATCCACTGTTCCTGGATTCATTTCCAATGTAATTTCTGCCTTTGCATCAATCCGGTAATGTTTTCTCAAGCAATCCAAGATTTTTGCAATCTCCTCAGCTTCCAAAATAGACGGCGTACCACCGCCGAAAAAGATGGTCTTTATCACATATTCTGTATAGTGTTTCGATTCCCATGCAATCTCTCTCAGCAGCGCATCCACATATTCCTGCTGCCGCTGTCTTGTCGCTGGTCCAGAGAGGAAATCACAATAAACACACTTTTGAACACAAAAAGGAATATGAATATACACACCAATTGAATGCATTGCACTCCCCTTTATTTTATAGAATCTCCAAACGGTTATTAAAATCAATTACTTTGAATCATCCAGTTTTAGCACTGACATAAACGCCTTCTGCGGAATCTCAACATTTCCAATCTGCCGCATACGCTTTTTGCCTTCCTTTTGTTTCTCAAGAAGCTTCTTTTTGCGCGTAATATCGCCGCCATAGCACTTCGCCAAAACGTCCTTGCGCATTGCCTTCACAGTCTCACGTGCAATCACTTTACCGCCCACTGCTGCCTGTATTGGTATCTCAAATAAATGCCGCGGAATTTCTTCTTTAAGTTTCTCACACATCCGTCGTCCCCTATCATAAGCAGACTGCTTATGCACAATAAAAGACAACGCATCAACCTCCTCTTTGTTGATAAGAATATCCAGCTTGACAAGCTCAGACTGTTCGTAGCCTTTCATATCATAATCAAACGAAGCATATCCCCGTGAACGTGACTTGAGCGCATCAAAAAAATCATAGATTATCTCATTTAACGGAAGCTCATATTTCAATAGCGCACGTGTCTCCTCCACATATTCCATACCAAGATAACGTCCGCGCCTCTCTTGACAAAGCTCCATAATGGGACCAATAAATTCTGTCGTAACCATAATTTCCGCTGTGACAATCGGTTCCTCCATATAGTCAATCTCCGATGGGTCAGGCAGATTGGAAGGATTGGTTAGCTCTACGACCTCACCGTTTGTCTTATAAACCTTGTACACAACGCCCGGCGCAGTAGTCACAAGGTCAAGATTGTACTCTCGCTCTAAACGTTCCTGAATAATTTCAAGGTGCAGCAGCCCCAAGAATCCACACCGAAAACCAAATCCCAGCGCAACGGAAGTTTCTGGCTCATAGAACAATGACGCGTCATTTAATTGCAGCTTTTCCAGTGCATCCCGCAAATCTGGATACTTCGCGCCATCTGCAGGATAAAGTCCACAATAGACCATCGAGAGCACCTTCTTGTATCCCGGAAGCGGTTCTGCACAGGGATTCTCCGCGTCCGTAATGGTATCTCCAACCGCTGTATCCTTCACATTTTTAATAGATGCGGTCAAATAGCCTACCATTCCAGCCGACAATTCGTCGCACGGAATAAACTGTCCTGCCCCAAAATACCCCACTTCCACAACATCTGCAGTCGCACCGGTCGCCATCATCCTGATTTTCGTTCCCTTAGAAACTTTTCCTTCCATAAGGCGGCAAAATACAATAACCCCCTTGTAGGAGTCATAGACTGAATCAAAAATGAGTGCCTGCAGCGGATTGTTCGCACTGCCCTTTGGCGCCGGTATTTTGGCAATAATCGACTCTAATACTTCCTCTATCCCAACACCATTTTTTGCTGATATCAGCGGCGCATCCTGCGCTTCAATGCCAATGACATCTTCAATCTCATTTTTCACCCAGTCAGGACGCGCACTTGGAAGGTCTATTTTATTAATAACAGGAAATACATCCAGATTATGATCCAGTGCAAGATAGACATTCGCCAGTGTCTGCGCCTCAATCCCCTGCGCTGCATCCACGACAAGAATTGCCCCGTCGCAGGCCGCTAGTGCACGGCTTACTTCATAATTAAAATCCACATGCCCCGGTGTGTCAATCAGGTTAAAAATATACTCGTTTCCATCCTGCGCTTTGTACACTGTACGGACTGTCTGTGCCTTAATTGTGATTCCCCGCTCACGCTCTAGCTCCATGTTATCCAAAATCTGGTCCTGCATCTCACGGCTTGTCAAAAGTCCTGTCTTCTCTATAATTCTGTCCGCAAGTGTAGATTTTCCATGGTCTATATGCGCCACAATGCAGAAATTTCTGATTTTACTCTGATCTATATTTGACATAATTTTCTCTCCCCCTTCTAATGTTACAATTCGCACCCGCGCCAGATTTCATATTCATTTATGATGATTTAGTGTAAATCGCAACAATTAATGCACACAAAATGCCACAAAACAGGCATTTGGGCGTTAGCTCCGACACCATGCAGCAAGTGCATGTGCGGGTGTGAAAAGTAACCTTCTAATAGTCTCTCAAAATTTTTTTATCCCAATGGTAAAAAATTTCGCAAGACTACTTTGCTATAATACGTGCAAATTTAACTGAACTCTTCCGATAACACAATCCAACAAACACAAGCAAAACCGCAAGCAATGCCACCCAAACGCCCATTGGCACATCAGCAATATTGAAACAGCGGACATTAATCCACATCCGATTGATTGCCTTGTTTGCATCCGCATCAAAATATCGCATGACTGCAGCCCTGTCTATCACATCTTGCGGCGGATACTGACTATACAACTGCCTTCCCATCTGACTGACTGTCGATTGTAAAATATAATTTTCATCACTGTTATCCCCGCTAAAGAAATACCCAACCGGATAATCCATAAGTTCTTCGTCCGTATCTTCAGCGCCATAACACCATTTCAAATACTCATAGATAGTATTGTCCTGTGCGTTTCCGGCAATTGATGAAGTATAGCCAATATAGTACATATTTCTCACAGCACTGTCTGTCCGCGATACAAAATTAACAAACGCCTCCGCCGCATGTTGTCTGTCCGCATCCTCACGAATACCATTCCTGAGCATTACCCAGCCATCAAACCATAGATTTGTACTCTCCTTAGGTACTGCAAACCTCAACTCAAAATCGTCCTCATCTGCCTGGTCCATTGCATACACCGCATCACCGGACCACTGATAATTTGCCACAATCTTGCCCGTTATCATGTCCGCCTTCCCACTATCTGTCTCTAACGAATAGACATTATCCATCAACCCATTCAAAAGTTCCTGCGCCTGCTCAATCGTCTCAGGGTTCACGTCATTCATCACATCAGTAAGTCGCTCATGATAGTTCTGTGAGCGCACAAAAGCCTCATCTGTTAACGCATCCGCCTTTAAAATACCAAGCGCTGCAAAATAAGAGTCGCGCACATTATCCTTGAGTGTAATCTGCCTGTTAAATTTAGGATTTCCAAAAATTTTCCAGGTGGCAGCCTCCTCCTCTGTCACAAGCGCTGGATTGTACAGCACGCCCGTGATTCCCCACATATATCCCGCTGCATACTTACTCCAGCTCTCACCATTAATTTCATTGGATTCAAGTGTTTTTTGAATATAGGGAGACACATTTTGAATATAATAATTATTGACATCCTGCGTGTCATAAAAACTTTCCGAATATGGAATCAATCTGTCCTCCGCAATCAGCTTCATAATCATATACTCCGATGGACACACCAAATCATATGTATCCCCCATGTTTAATTGATTGTATAAATCCTCATTAGTGCCAAAACAAGAGTACTCCACGCGCACCTCTTTGCCGTAAGTCTCTCTATACCAATCCTCAAAATCCTTGTAGAGCGGTTTCTCACCAAAAATTACTTTACCATTATCAAGTACAATCGCTTCCTCTGCATCCCACTCACCAAGGTCAATGTACTCTTCCCAGCTACAAACCCGCAGTACAATTGGCTCCTCACCTGCATACACTGTCTGTTTTGGAAACAGGCATAACACAAGCACCCCCACGGCAGCAAGTCCAAGCATTATCCTACTCTTTTCCATTTCCCACACCTGCCCTCTTGCCATTTTTCTCACCTTTGTTTCCCGTCGCATTCATAATCATCACCATCAACACCACAACGACAAAAATAATCGTAGAAAGCGCCCACAATGCCGTCTTAATCTCCGTCTGCGACCCCCGCGTCGCATTCACTACATAAGTGCTGATCGTATCGAACGTTGCAGGTTTTGTGTAGCTCGTAATAAAATAATCATCCAGTGACAGTGTGACCGCCAGCGCAAACCCAGACACAACACCAGGAAAAATCTGTGGAAACACAACGCGCCGCAACGCCACTGCTGGAGATGCTCCCAAATCAAGTGCCGCCTCATAGAGACTGTTATCCATCTGCTTTAATTTTGGCACCACCGAAAGGTACACAAAAGGCGCCTCAAGTACAACATGGCCAATCAGCAGCGAAACAAAGCTGCTCTTATCCACACCACACACGCCAATCAGCAAAATGCACAGTGAAAACGCTGTCACAACCTCAGCGTTCACAACCGGAACCTGATTGAGCGAACCCACCACCGCATTACCAAATTTTCCAGAGTAAAAAACACCGACAGCACCGAGCGTGCCGAGCACTGTCGAGACAAAGGCAGATCCAATTGCCAGAATCAATGTTCCTGCAATCATCGCCCTCAAATCAGGCTTTGTGAACAACGTCTCGTAATTTTTAAGCGAAAAACCATGAATCGCCCCAATATTTGCTGAATCCGTAAAACTGTACACTGCAAGCACAAATATTGGCAAATATAACACAATTATCATAAGCACCAGGAATACTCTGCTAAAAATTCCTTTCATCATCCGAGTACACCTCCCCTACTGCTGCCTGCATCCTCATCCGCATAACGATTTGTAAAGAGAGTAAACACCAAAATAATCACCAACAAAATCAGCGCAATCATGGAACCATTGTGCCAATCATAAGCACTAAAATATGCCCCGATCAAACTTCCCATAATATATGTGCTATTGTAGAGCATGTCCAACACAACATAATTGGTCATAGATGGTAGAAATACCATAACAATACCACTGATAATCCCCGGAACGGACAGCGGTAATGTTACCTTTAAAAAAGTCTGAATCGTGTCTGCTCCAAGATCTGCCGCCGCCTCCAACAAACTGTTGTCCAGTTTTAACAATGTTGTGTAAATGGGCAGAATCATAAACGGTAAAAAGTCATAAGTCATGCCAATCAATGTATTTAAAAACGGGTGATATGCAAGATTCCCTTCCACTACCGTCAATATTTCCTTCAATGCTGTGATTCTGAGCGTAAAATTAATCCACATGGGCATCACAAAAACCATGAGGACCACCGCCTTATGCTTCATTTTGCTGCGCGCCAAAATATAAGCAATCGGATATGCCAGCATCAGACAGACACAAGTGGTAGACACTGCAATACCAAAACTATAAAAAAGTGTTCCAATTGTGTTTGGACTAGAAAAGAAACCTGTTAGATTTTCATATGTGAACTGCCCCTCACCGTTTGTAAACGCGTAATATATAATGACCACCAGAGGCGCCAGCACAAAGCACACCAGAAAAAGTCCATAAGGTATGCAGAGCTGAGATCTCTGAAAACGAAATCGATTCATCTAGTAAACCTCCATTTATTTTTTCAAGGCGTAATGAAACTTCTCCTTTGGTATCAAAAGACTCACATAGTCATCCATGTTCCAAAGATATTCGTCCGACACGATAAAATCTTCGTCCTCCTCTGTCCGAACGACGTAACTGTAGTGATCGCCTTTGTAAATCAAATTAATAATATGCCCTCGCAGGATACCTGCCTCTTTATCGTCACTCATTGTAATATCATCAGGTTTCACGGACACAATCACTTTAATGCGGTTTGGCTCAATCACATCACCGTGTGCATCAACAAGCGTTCCATCCGTGTTAAAAGCTGCTCCTGGTATCAAGGAAGCAACATCACAATCCAGCATTCCCCCAAGAAAACTTAGTCTATACTCCTTGTCCACACCTGACTCAATGCGGTTAATTGTATTTTCCGCCAGCATGATATGAATCCCCTCTGGCTCAATGTACAATCCCACTAAAGCATTTAGCTCCGCCTTTCTAGTCGACTGCACCACAATCTCATTCTTGCCAGACTGGACCGTAATCTCATAGTGCACTCCTTTAAAAATAACAGATGTCACTTTTCCTCTGATAATCCCTTTTTCTGGCGTTGTAATTGTTACGTCCTCCGGTCTTACCACCGCATCAATCATTGTTCCATGTTCAACATCATCTACACACTCAAATTCCGCACCACAGAATCGCACTCTGTATTTATCCGTCATAATACCACTAAAGATATTGCTATCGCCAATAAAATCGGCAACAAAAGCATTCTTTGGCTCATTATAGATATCTTCTGGAGTTCCAATCTGCTGAATCTTTCCCTCTGACATCACAACAATCTTATCGGACATTGTAAGCGCTTCTTCCTGGTCATGTGTCACATAGATAAATGTGATGCCAAGCTTCTCATGCATACCTTTCAGCTCCAACTGCATCTCCTTACGCATCTTTAAATCCAGCGCTCCCAACGGCTCATCTAACAGCAGAATTTCCGGCTCATTGACAATCGCGCGCGCAATCGCAATACGTTGCTGTTGGCCGCCCGAAAGCGTCTGTATCCCTCTGTCCTCAAAATCTTCCAAATCTACCATCTCCAGCGCCTTCTTAACCTTTTTTACAATATCCACATTGGGAAGCTTCTTTAATTTCAATCCGAACGCAACATTCTCAAAAACATTCAGATGCGGAAACAATGCATACCGCTGAAATACAGTATTGATAGGTCGCTTATTCGGTGGTAGGTCTCGAATATCCTCACCATTCAGTAACAGCTCCCCCTCCGTCGGCTTGTCAAAGCCAGCAATCATGCGCAGCGTCGTGGTTTTGCCACAACCTGAAGGTCCCAGAAATGTGACAAACTCCCCTCTTTGCACTGTCAAATTAAAATCATCTACCACGCGAAAGCCGTCATCAAAAGTACGGCTGATATGCTTTAATTCTATAATATTTTCCTTTGCGGTATTTCTGTCCAACGCTAGTCCTCCTCATGTATCGTATTCATCATAAATTATTATGACGCATCACTTTGTAGTGTATCATATCCGCGCTGTAAATGCTACTAAAAAATTTTTTAGAGAACAAAAGACACGCCCTAAAACGTGTCTTTTCAAATTATAATTATGACTTTTTTATTCCGCGGAAATCGCCTCAATATACTGTGCGCCAAGCTCGGCAACTGTGCCGTCTGCAAGCATTGCCTCAATCGATTTATTGATTTTGTCAAGCAGCTCTGTATTTCCTTTTTTCACTGCAATAGCATACTCTTCTGACTCAAATGCAGAAGCGTCCTCAACAATCTTCAACCCTTGGTTATCAAGCACATATTTCTGTGCTGTTGCAGAGTCAATTACAACAACATCACACTTTCCGTTAACCAACTCCATAATGGCATCTGTTCCCTTCTTAAATGCCTCATAGGGATAACCCAAATCCTTCACACAAATTTCTCCAGTGTAACCCTGAATAACACAGATTTTCTTGTCCGCCATATCAGCCGCTGACGCAATATCAGAATCTTCTTTTACAATCATAACTTGTGTCGCTGTATAGTAAGGCGTTGAGAAATCTGCCTTTTCCTTTCTTTCCTCTGTCACAGTCATACCCGCGATTGCCGCATCAATCTGACCATTTTGCAGCGCAACCAATAAAGAGTCAAACTCCATATTCTCCATCACTGCTGTCATGCCATTCGCCTCAGCAATATTCTTTGCAATTGCCATGTCAATGCCATCATATTGGTCAATCACACCGCTGCTCGCCACATACTCAAAAGGCGGAAATTCTGCATTTGTCCCAAAAGTCAGTGTATCACCAGCCTCAGGAGCCGTCTCCTGTATATCTGCTGCACTCTCCTTGTCTGCTGTTGCGCTCTCCTCTGTCTTCTGTGACTGAGCACTTACTGCTGTATCATTTGCTTGATTTGTATCCGCCTTGCTGCCACACCCTGTCAGCATCACTGCGGCAAGCACAAGTGCCGCTGCTTTCAATGATTTTTTCATAATCGTTCCTCCTCAAAATGAATCAATTTCTATATTAAGCCTTCTGGCGTAATATCTATATTTCGTTCTGTCTATTTATAAAACCTTACTTAAAAATAGTTTCGTCCGCTCATTTTTGGGATTGTTAAATACCTCCTCCGGTGTACCACTCTCCATAATTACACCTTGGTCAACAAAGAGTACCCTTGATGCAACCTCCCGCGCAAATCCCATCTCATGCGTAACAATCACCATTGTCATGCCTGATTTTGCAAGATCCTTCATAACATCAAGAACCTCTCCCACCATCTCTGGGTCAAGCGCTGAGGTTGGCTCATCAAAAAGCATAATCTCAGGATTCATGGCAAGTGCCCTCGCAATAGCAACACGCTGTTTCTGCCCTCCAGAAAGCTGCGCTGGATAAGCGGACGCCTTCTCTTCCAAGTTAACACGCCTTAAAAGTTCAAGTCCTCTCTTTTCTGCCTGTTCCTTTGTCATCTTTTTTAAAAGAACCGGCGCCAATGTAATATTTTCCATAATGGTTAGATGTGGAAACAAATTAAACTGTTGGAATACCATACCCATTTTCTGCCGAACTTCATTAATGTTGACCTTGGGCGCGTTGATCATCTGATCATCCACATAAATCTCACCCTCCGTCACATCCTCAAGCAGATTTAAGCAGCGTAAAAAAGTACTCTTGCCTGAGCCAGACGGACCAATCACCACAACAACCTCACCAGGAGAAATGTGCTCGTCAATTCCATTTAAGACATTCAAATCGTCAAACTTTTTATGTAAATTTTTCACTTTAATCATATCTGACTTTCCATTTCCTTTCGCGTAATGTCATTTTTAACGGATATCCGACTTTCTCAGCACTTTTTCTATCCTGCGCAACAGCAATGTCAATATCTTAATGAGCACATAATAAATAACAGCCGTTCCGATAAGTGGCATAAACGCGACAAATGTGGCGCTCTTGATAAAGTCACCCGCTTTTTGAATATCCATCAACCCCACATAGCCAACAATTGCAGTCTCCTTAATCAGCACGATAAATTCATTGCACAGTGCTGGAAATATATTTTTAACTGCCTGTGGTATGACAATCCGCGTCATGGTTTGAAATGCGTTTAATCCAAGGGACCTGCCCGCCTCGGTCTGTCCATGATCCACTGACATAATTCCGGCGCGAATAATTTCTGATACATAAGCACCCGAATTAATTCCAAAGGCTATTGCCGCAATAACCCATTTGTCCAAATCCACAGTGGCAAACACCACAAAATAAATAATCATCAACTGTGTGACAGACGGTGTTCCTCGGATTATATCTGTGTAGACGCCTCCAATAAACCGAATGGGTTTTCTTTTTGAAAGATTGCACAACGCAATCAACATCCCGATAATAATACCAATAAAAACCGCCAGCAGCGATACTTTAACGGTCACGCCAACACCGCTGATCAAAAGCTTATATCGGTCTTCCTTAATAAAACACTTATAAAAATCAGAAGCCCATTCCTGAATTGCTGTCATCTGTCTGTCATCCTTTCGCCTGTTTGCGGAATCCCATCATCAATATGTACACAATACCAACGCCCATTTTATCACAAAGATTGTAAATTGAAAAGTATTTTTTTCAAGTATTATTTAATACTCTTTCTCTAAGTGCTCTATTCCATATCTCTGTTTAAATTCTTCCAGATCAGCATTGTTTTTGATAAACATTATTTCCTCAAACTTCCCTGTGTGAATATCTTTGAAACCGGCAACCTGTTCCCCATTACAAATACTGCATTTGAGAATCGGTATCTGATTTTCTGTATCATACGAATTTTTCTGTATTGGTGTCTTTTTCCAAAACATTTTTACTCCCTTTAACACTCCCACTATACAAACTATGTTACTGTTCACGCCCTGCCCGATTTTGACACAATATTATATATTAAAGGCGTTAACAGCAACAATTTTGCACACAAAATGCTAAAGTGCAAGCATTTTGGCGCATGATTTTCACTATGTTGGCGGACGAGTGAACAGTAACCAAACTACATTGACAAAATCTTTTTGAGAATATTGTAGAGGTCTCCCCTTGTCTCTGCATTGTTGGTGTAATCCCTTGTGACCACAGGCGCATCCTCTGTGGGTGATGTTGCTAAAGCAACACATCGAAACTGCCCCCACGGCAGCAGGGAAACATCATTTGTATAGACTTCCCAATAGTCCTTTTTATTCCATGTATATTTTCCCAGAAGCTTATTTTCTTTTTTCGAGTAATAAAATTTTACTGGATATTCCGAGTAGAACATCATCACTGGACGCTTATCATAATAAGTATAAATCTCTTTGCCCTCCTCATCAAATATCTCAGGAATACCATCTCCTGTCACATCAACCAGCGCAAAATTTTTACTGTAACTTTCCATGAGTTCCAATTGCATCCGATAAGCTTCCACCAACTCATTTAAATTGTCCAGCGCTTTCTCCTTTTCTGTCTTTGCGGGCTCAATTTGAGCTACCATATATGGTCCAGGTATATAATAAGTGCCGTTCAAATCCACCTGAAAAAATCCATTGTCTGTAATGCCAAAAACCCGCACATTTGTAAATCTGTTCAGATAAACCACCACCGGTGAAAACAAATCTGGCGTCGCGTACACTGGCGTCGCTGAAGTTGAGTACATCTCCACCATCTCAATCGGTGTCACTTGAAATGCAAACGCTTTGGCAGGCGGTTTTATCACTGTCACAATAACAGTTAACAGCGCTAACAGCATTCCAATCTTACACTTTTGCAAAAATGTGTTTCTTTTCATCTTTTTCATGTTCTTCCCCCTTACTCCTTATAAACTTAACCTTTTTCCATGCAATCTTTAAAATGAAATTCTTTTTTTCCTGAAGCATAGTCTGCGACAATCTGTCCACTCCCATAAAGTTTATATTTATAGGTTAGCAGTCCCTCAATGCCCACAGGTCCTCTCGCATGAATCTTTCCGGTGCTGATGCCCACTTCCGCGCCAAAACCATAACGAAATCCATCTGAAAAGCGCGTTGAACAGTTTTGATACACTCCGGCGGAATCCACCATTCTCATAAAATACTCCGCTGCTTCCTGATTCTCCGTAATAATGCAGTCTGTGTGATGAGAACCATATCGATTGATATGCACAATTGCCTCATCAATATTCTCAACTGTCTTTGCCGAGAGTATTAAATCGAGATACTCTGTCTCAAAATCCTCGTCTGTCGCCTCTTTGCTGTCATATTGTTTGGCAATGTCGGAAGTGGCACGCAACTCAATATGATGTTCCTGAAATGCTTTGTTTAACTGTGGCATCAAACGCTCCACCGCATCTTTATGTACGAGCAGTGTCTCCACCGCATTACATGCAGCAGTATACTGTGTCTTAGCATCAATAACGATTGGAATCACCTTGCCAATGTCAAACTCTTTGTCCACATAAATGTGGCAGATGCCGTCCGCATGTCCCATGACAGGTATCTTGGTATTGTCCATAATATACTGCACAAAAGCATTGGAACCTCTCGGTATCAATAAATCGACTGATTTGTGGCAGGATAACAATTCTGATATCTCATCGCGCTGTTCCGCTTGAAAGAGACAGTTTTCTGGCAAACCACACTCTCTCGCTGCCTGTGCAATCAGCGAAAACAGTATTTTGTTGGTGTGTTTTGTCTCACTTCCGCCCTTTAATATCGCACAGTTGCCACTTTTAATACAAAGACTAGCTATCTGTACCAACGCATCCGGTCGCGCCTCAAAAATAACACCGATAACACCGATTGGACAGCTCTCGCGTACAAGCGTTAATCCCTCGTCCAGTTCCCGTACAAGCTGTGTCTCATAAACCTTATCAGGCATGGCAATTAGATTTTCAATGCCTTTTACTACATCGGAAAGTTTTTGCGGCGTAAACTTTAATCTCTTTACAACCGCTTCTGGAATATTCATTTCTGTTGCCTCTGTTAAGTCCTGCGCATTTGCCTGAAAAATCGCTTCCTGATTTGTCTGTAAAGCCTTAATTATCGCTGAAAGTGCGCGATTTCTTGTCTCGGCTGGCTGTGAAGCCATCTTTGTGCTGTCAAGCTTCATAGCTGCTGCTTTTTCCTTGATTGTCATATACCTCGCTCCATTTCTATATTCTTAAAAACGAATAGATAATTTCCTCTGTCACAATTTTATCCATTTTAATATCATACGTATCCCGCGGAATTTCATCAATAATCTGACAGGCAAACGCCAGTGCCATCGTTGAAATCTGGCGCCTGTTTGCTAGAAATTTATCATAAAAGCCCTTTCCATATCCTAATCGATAGCCAGATGTATCAAATGCCACCCCTGGTAAAACTGCCAGTGTATCCTCCTTCGGTTGAAATTTATAGCGCATCTTCATATCTTCTCTTGGCTCCAAGATATCCATATATCCTCTCTCAAGTTGCCGAAGAGAGATTATCTGATAAAATTCCATAGTGTTTGTCATTTTGTCCACTTTTGGAAAATAAATCCTTTTTCTATGCAGGAGGGCGTCCTCAAAAATACCGCGGGTCATGACCTCTCGACAATAGTCCGCATACAGCAATATATTGTCAGCCTCCTTGTACTCTGGCGTCTTAACCACCTTTTGCACAATCGCCTCGCTCTTTGTCGCCGCCTCCTCATCAGTCAATCCTTTTCGGACTTCAAGTATTCGTTTCCTTATCTCTGCTTTGGTTTCCATTTTGCCGCTCCATAATATTTTCTATAAACTCTCGGAGTCTCTCTATTCTGTCGTGCATTCTTCCATTCTTTTTACTCTCATTTCACCGAGATTTTTAATACTTCCATCCTGTTCCTTTATGGAAATATTGTCTAGTTGCCCTCTTAGATTGGCGCGTATATTTGCCACATACTCCGCGCGCAATGCCGCTTGCTCTGCCTTTTCATCCTCAGTAAGACCTTCCGCCTGTGATTTGTGATACAGTTCATTAATTCGTTTTATTTTTTCCTCTATATTCATATTAACCCCCACTATATATCCTTTGCAACAAAAAAATCAAAAAATAGTTCCTTACCAACTTCTTATCATGGCAATCTCTTTGATATACCCTGCGTCATCATTTGGCGTTTCCAAAATAAACGGTTTGTCCTTAAGCAATGGATGTTTTGCCACTGCCTTTAGCGCCTCCATTCCAATTTCTCCCTGACCAATCTTTTGATGGCGGTCTTTGTGAGAGCCACGCACATTCATGCTGTCATTAAAGTGCACCGCTTTCAGCCGGTCAATTCCTATAATATTATCAAATTCTTTCAATACGCCATCGAGATTGCCAACAATATCATATCCTCCGTCCCACACATGACAGGTGTCAAAACACACGCCAACCCTTTCTTGGTGTTCCACCAAATCAAGAATCGCTCGCAACTCCTCAAACGTTCCGCCAACCTCAGAACCTTTACCCGCCATCGTTTCCAACAAAACAATTGTAGTGTACTCCGGTTTTACAGCATAGTTAATCGCATCTGCAATCATTGGAATTGCCGCTTCTGTGCCCTGCCCTACATGGGAACCAGGGTGAAAATTATAATAGTTTCCTGGCAGATATTCCATGCGCCGCAAATCCTCCGCCATCGCATCCCGCGAGAAATTTCTAACCTTTTCTTTGTCTGAACATACATTCAAGGTGTATGGTGCATGTGCAACCAGTTTGCCAAAATGATGTTTTTCCATAAACGTACACAATCTCGCAGCATCCTCTGGATTATGTTCCCTTACAGCCCCGCCTCTTGGATTTCTTGTAAAAAAAGCAAAGGTATTCCCACCAAGTTTCAATTCTTCCTGCCCCATAATCTCATAACCGCTCGCTGAGGACAAATGGTTTCCTAAATACATATTTCTATCATTCCCTTCTATTACTATTAAAACTATACTAACGGCGCAAAAATACGCAGCATGCCATCAATAATCCCGTGTACCAGCCCATTATTTTCATCTGACAGTGTGCGTTCCCTGCTAACTTCCATTGATGCTTCCAAATCTTTTTTCAAGTCAGCGAGAATGGAAGCCTTATAAAACAGTGCATTGCATTCATAATGCAGATACAGACTCCTGTAATCAAGATTGACCGTTCCGACAGAGCCAATGCAGTTATCGACAAGAGATGCCTTTGCATGTACAAATCCTGGCGTGTACTCAAAAATTCTAACGCCTGCCTCCAACAAATCGGGATAATAACTTCTTGACATGCGATATACAATTTTTTTATCAGGGATTCCAGGCATGATAATACGAACGTCCACACCACGCTTTGCAGCCCGCACAAACGCATCGCGCAAACCGTCGCCCAACAATAAATAAGGCGTATAAAACCATGCATAGTCCTTTGATTGACCAAGCAAGTCTATATAAAGATTATTACTCGCCGCCTCCTCTCTGTTAGGAGAATCATAATATGGCTGCACATAACCATCAAAATTATGTTCCTTTTGCACCTGCACAGGAACATAATCATCACCAATCAGTTCTTTTGTAATTTTGTTAAAAGAGGATGCATTCCAAAATTCAATAAACATATAAGCATAGCTTCTAATAGCATCTCCGGTAATCCGAAAACCAATATCTTTCCAGTGTCCAAAAGGATGCTCCTCATTGATATACTCATCTGCCAGATTGATACCGCCGCTAAATGCCACAATGCCATCCACCACCATAATTTTACGATGATCTCTATTATTGAGTGCCCCACTCAGCACAATCATTGGATTAAACTTCTCACATTTAATGCCCTTTTTTAAGAGTGATAATCTGTTTCTGTGAGAAAAAGTACCAATACTTCCAATATCGTCATACAACACGCGGATATCCACGCCCTCCTGTACTTTCTGCTCCATAACGTCAACCATTGCCTGCCACAGAACACCTTCCTGCACAATAAAATATTCAATAAACACATAGCGCCTCGCTTCTTTTAAAGCGGAAAGCATCTGCTCAAACAGCCGTTCTCCTATTGGATAATACTGTGCTGTATCATTTCTCAACACAGGAAAACCTGTAATCTTCTTGACATAGGCGAAAGTCTCCGCAATGCGCCTATCCTCCTGATTTAGCTGTTTCTGAACTTCTGTGTCATCCATTAGTTTGACAGGAAGGCTGCCTTTGACTGCCTTCAATCTTTGTTCTAGCGCCTTACCAGTTCGCTTGTTGCCATAGAGCAAATACATCAGTGCTCCTGGCAGCGGCGCCACAAACATCACCAACAACCACAGCATTTTATAGGCACCTTCACCTCGCTTAGAGATAAGAAACAGGACAAACAAGGCAGACAAAACAGACAAAACACTGTAAAATAGCGTGGCAAATGGTACAAGCCACTTTGCAAGCGCATAGATAATCAGCCCCTGCAATAACACTACAGGCAGTATGGAAACAATCCGCCCAGTGACAATGCTCCGCACGCTTGTCTTTTTTACTTTATGTATTGTATCCTTTATTTCTTGCTTTATTTGTGTTGATTTATCCGACAATAATATTTCCTCCTTATTGTTTGCATAGCCTCTCACAATATCAAATATGAAAAGACTCCAAAAGGCTATTATCGATGTAAATTATCAATAAAATCAGTAAAGTTAAACTTTTCATCTTTATTTGCCCGAAATATTGTCCCGTAATTTCTGCCTTCCATAATGCGGTGAATCACACGCACATCACCGCCATTTGCAATCACCATATCTGCGCCAGAACAGGTCGCAATCCGCGCGGCATTGAGTTTTGTCTCCATGCCGCCAGTCCCAACACTGCTGCCAGTCGAGGATTTCCCCATCTGAAGCAATTTGTCCGTAATGTGGTCCACCTGCGCAATAAACTGTGCGTCTGGATTCCGCCTTGGGTCATCTGTATACAGCCCATTAATATCCGACAGCAAAATCAGTAAATCTGCTCCTGTCAACGCTGTGACAATCGCCGAGAGCGTATCATTGTCTCCTATCACATCCTCCACCTCAAATGTCGAGATTGTATCATTCTCATTTACAATGGGTATCACTTCCATAGCAAGCAATTCATGAAAAGTATTTTGTGCGTTCCGTCGGTTCAAATCCGCCTCAATTGTATTTTTCGTGAGCAAAATTTGTGCTGCCTGATGACTGTACTCTGAAAAAATACGCTGATAAGTTGTCATAAGCCTTGCTTGCCCAATCGCCGCGCACGCTTGCTTTTGCGCAATTGTAAGCGGTGGTTTGATATGTAGTGCTTTCCTGCCACACCCAATCGCGCCTGATGTCACAAGGATAACATCCTTTCCTTGATTTCTAATATTGCAAAGCTCACGCACCAAAATATCCATCTTAATATAGTCAAGGTCCCCTGTCTCTGGGTGCTGCAAAGAGGAAGAACCAATCTTCACAACCACTCGTTTCTTATCTTTTAATTTTGCACGTAAATCATCCACTGTCTTTCGCCTCCATTTTATCTTTAATAGCCTCTCAGTATCTTTTGTGACAGACTATGAGAGGCTATCTTTATTATTTTAAGCCTATTCCTTACATAAGTCCAGCGTTTGTGAACTACCCATTGTCTAAAGCCAATGGGCTTCCTGCTTTATCGACCTCGTAACCAAACTTGTTTGGTTTATCTACTATCTCCACAGGCGTTAATTCGGGCAGTCCCTGCCCTATACCGTTTCCCTTTACGCTGTTTGCCTTAG
>DEPD01000009.1:0-2842 GCA_002358575.1 Lachnospiraceae bacterium UBA3401
CTATACTTATAGACCTAGTTTTCTGCAATATGTACAGTAGACTTATGAAAATATTGCACCTGTGCGGTTGGACGCTCTAAGGAGCATCCAACCTGATTTCCATATTCGCAAAATCCGCGCTTACGCGCTCCTGCGTCTGTTTGTGTATCCGCATTTTGCTGATTTGGAAGTGGGCTGCTAATCCAACGACTCGGCTGCATCACAATAAATTGTGTGCAGGCAAACCATTGGATTGCAACCGCACAGGTGGAAAATATTACAAAAATGAGAGGAGTGACACAATGGAAAGTTTAAAGTTATGTGACAGTGATTATCGTTTTATGCTGGTGGTTTGGGAATTTGCGCCGATTAATTCTGGAGAGTTGATGCAGTTGTGCAGTCAAAAGCTTGGCTGGAAGAAGTCTACCACATACACACAGATTAAAAAAATGTGCGATAAAGGGTATATTGAGAATGTAAAAACTACAGTTCGAGTGCTAATTTCTAAAGAAAAAGTACAGGCGGAGGAGAGCACTTATTTTGTGGAGCGCACATTTGATGGATCGCTTCCAGAATTTCTGACAGCATTCCTTGGCGGAAAGACAATATCCGAGCAGGAGGCTGAGAGGATTAAGAAAATGATTGATGAACATATTGAGTGATTGGAGGTGAGATTATGCAGATAATAAATGCATTATTTTTAAAAATTGTGGAGCAAGGTCTAAATGCGGGAATTATTATTTTGATTGTTTTTGTTGTAAGGGCTTTGTTAAAAGGTTTTCCCAAAAATTTTGCATATTTACTTTGGATTGTGGTAGCTTTTCGGTTGATGATACCAGTTTCTATTGATTCGGGGATTAGTGTGTACAATTTGTTTAACAATGAGAAAATGGAATTAAAAAATACCAATTCGCAAGAGGTTTCCAGTACAAGTAACGCTGTCGCGACAGTTCAAACAGCAGTCGAGAGCCCACAGAAAATTATAGAGGAAAATATAGTAGATAATACAGAAAATATTGTTTACCAAGAATATCAAACAAATAAAAATGTCTTTATAACAGATATATTTCGTACAGAAAAAACGACAACAAATTTTAAGAGTGGTAAATGGATAAGTATTTTGGCATGTTTTTGGCTGTCTGGAATACTGGCACTGATGTGTTATACAATTGTTGCGCATCGAAAAATTAGGAGAAAGATTCAGTTTGGAATACGGTGGTATGGTCGCGTTTATGAATGTGATGGTATTCGGTCGCCATTTGTATTTGGAATTATTTCTCCGAAAATTTATCTGCCATTTCGGTTGAATAAGGTGGAGCAGCAGTGCATTTTGGCGCATGAGGAGTATCATATTAAAAGAGGAGATTATCTGATAAAAAGTGTTGCTTGGCTATTGGTGGTAGTCTATTGGTTTCATCCGTTGGTGTGGGTAGCATACCATTTGATGTGCTTTGATATGGAAATGAGCTGCGACGAGAAAATTATTGCGGGGTTTGATATGCAGTTGCGCAAGGAGTATAGCAGACTAATGTTGGCATTCGCAGCAAATAAGAGGCAGTTTTCGGTCAGCCCTTTGGCATTTGGGGAGGGAAATACTATGAAGCGAATACAAAATATATTGGAATATCAAAAAACTGTGCGTTGGAAATTGGCAGTCGGTTCAGTTGTAGTAACGCTGACATTCGCTGCATGTGCAACAGATGCAAAATCAGTGCCATCTGATACAAATAAGACCACTATTTCAGAGAGTGGAAATACACAACAGAATATATTATCGGATAACAGTACTTCAAATTTTTCTGCAGAATCAAACATATCAAATGATTTCACACAGAATATTGAGGATTCTGAACATATTATAACGCACCGAGAAGCACAGTGGGCAGAGAATTCCATGTTTGACTTAGAATTTTGTTCTCTGGATTATGCGGACTCGGATAAAATCTTATTCCATATTTCAAGTGGACTTTTTGTATATGATTTGGAGAAACAGCAAATTATCCGCAGTGTAGATCTGAAAACATTAAATTGTCAGGCGGTGCAGACAGGAGGGGATTGTCTTGTCGCTGTATATCAAAATAGTAGTGGTCAACTGAAGGCAGTGATTACGCCATATCCGTATTCTGCTGGCACTGGATACATCTATGATGCTGAAAGTGATGAGTTGTTTATATATAATACCGCATTGTTAGACAATTATGAATTGTTTGACCGTTTTGTCTCAAGATATGATACACCAATTGAAGATGGGCTAAGAAAAACATGGAAAATGGCAGAGAATGTCCTGCCACTAGGGGAACATTCTTATGGAACGCTCTGTTGGGATACAATAGAACTTACTAAAATATATTACAAAGTGGGAGAACAGAAATATCAACTTTTTCCGAAAGAACAGGCAACCTTGCCAAAGCTTTTGAAACAGGATGACAGCTTCTATCAATCAATTGCACAAAATTCTGGAACAAGTGTAAGCCAATGTCTGTTGGATTATCAGGGACTTTATAATTTGCATGATTATGCTGGTGTTTGTGCGCTTTCTACAGGAGTGGAATATTCAGACCAAAAACAGCAAGAGTTTGCAGAGAGCGTTAATAAATTATCACTTGCTGAGGAAGTGAGTCATTCTGAAGATGAGAAGGAGTATGTGTTCCAGTTTTCCTATGGTGATGATTATGGGGAGGAATACTCAAAAGTTTATGTGAGGTTTAAAGATGTGGAAGGGCAAGGCTGGCGTGCTGAGGGATTGCCAATCATGCAGAATGAAAAATCTGTTACAGTTCAGCATTAGGACTTTGCATTTACTGCAAAGTCCGTGAAATAACGTAGTGGCTGAGAAGCATCAAGCCACCACGAAGTGGTTTTG
>DEPD01000009.1:3207-8562 GCA_002358575.1 Lachnospiraceae bacterium UBA3401
AAGGCTGAACTGTTACAAAAATCTTCCCTATTCGATTTGTAATTCTTGACATTTAATGCGGTATATAGTATAGTGTTCCTGTTAAGAACTACTATATTGCGGCATTGATTCTAAGAGGTAAGAAATACACTTCCGAAGCTTTTATATCTGATGTTGCAAGAAGATTCCGAGAGGTTATATAATAGAAATGGGTGATGGAATGCATGGATAATACTGTGTTGGGTATTTTAGCAGAAAAATTAGTACAGTTTGGACTCACTAGGCAGGAGGCAAATATTTATTTATGTCTACTGCGAAATAAAGATTTGTCAGGCTATGAAGTGTCTAAGCTCACAGGAATATCGCGCTCTAATGTGTACAGTGCACTTGCCAGTTTAGTGGAGGAGGGGGCTGCATATTTGTTGGAAGGTGAGACGAACAAATACACAGCAGTTTCCATAGAGGATTTTTGTGAAAACCGGATTCGGCAGCTTACAGGATTAAAGCAGGAACTCACAGCACAGATACCGCAAATCAGGGATAATTCAGAGGGGTATATTACCATTAGCAGCCACAGGCATATTATGGATAAAATCTATAATATGCTACAACGTGTTGAATATCGCGTGTATTTATCCATGCCGGAAGAATATCTTGAACAGTTTAGAACGCAGTTGGAACAGCTTGCAGCGGAGGGGAAAAAGGTAGTGCTCCTTGTCAGCACTGTATCTGAAATGAAAATGAAAGGTTGTATTCTCTATCCATCAGATAAAAAAGACAGGCAGCTACGACTGATTGTAGATTCTAGTTATGTATTGACCGGGGAGATGACAGGGGATATCACAGACAGTTGTCTATATTGTGGCCAGAAAAATTTTGTAAATGTATTTAAGGATTCTCTTAGAAATGAGATAAAACTAATAGAATTGACCAAAGCAGATAAAAAACTGCAATAAACGTGCAAGTTGTGAAAGGAGAAAGATACGAATAATGAAAAAAGAAGCATTTGTTACAAAGAAGCAGATTGAGGAGATTGTAAAAACTTACCCTACCCCATTTCATATTTATGATGAGAAAGGAATCCGAGAAAATGCGCGTGCGTTGAAGGAGGCATTTGCGTGGAATAAAGGATTTAAAGAATTTTTTGCTGTTAAGGCTACGCCAAATCCGTTTCTAATAAATATTTTGCGAGAATATGGATTTGGCTGTGACTGTTCCTCACTCACAGAATTAATGTTGAGTGATGCAATGGGAGTGGAGGGGAAGGATATTATGTTTTCATCAAACGATACTCCGGCAGAGGAATTTGCATATGCGGCAAAGATTGGTGCCACAATCAATTTGGATGATATTACCCATATTGAATTTTTGGAAAAAACGATTGGGAAACTTCCAGAGACAATCTCATGTCGTTATAATCCGGGTGGTCTTTTTCAGATTACAACGGATATTATGGATAATCCGGGGGATGCAAAGTATGGATTTACGACAGAACAACTTTTTGAGGGATATCGAATTTTGCAGAAAAAAGGCGTTAAAAACTTTGGTATTCATGCATTTCTTGCGAGCAACACCGTCACAAATGAATATTATCCAACGCTTGCGAAGACATTGTTTGAGGTGGCAGTAAAACTTAAGGATGAGACAGGTGCAAACATTCGATTTATTAATTTGTCAGGAGGAATTGGTATTCCATATAGACCTGACCAAGAACCGAATGATATCAGGGCAATTGGAGAAGGCGTGCGGAAAGTGTATGAGGAAGTGCTTGTGCCGGCAGGAATGGGAGATGTGGCAATCTATACAGAATTGGGACGCTTTATGATGGGGCCATATGGTCATTTGATTGTAAAGGCAATTCATGAAAAACATACCCATAAGGAGTATGTTGGCGTAGATGCCTGTGCAGTGAATTTAATGCGGCCTGCTATGTATGGGGCGTATCATCATATTACTGTGCTTGGCAAGGAAAACGAACCCTGTGATCACAAGTATGATATCACAGGTTCTCTCTGCGAAAACAATGATAAATTTGCAGTGGACAGAATGCTTCCCAAAATTGATATGGGTGACTACTTAGCAATTCATGACACAGGTGCACATGGCTTTGCAATGGGATATAACTACAATGGAAAACTCAAATCCGCAGAGCTGCTGCTGACAGAGGACAATCAAGTGCAATTAATCCGACGTGCGGAGACACCAAAGGACTATTTTGCAACGTTTGACTGTTTTGACATCTACAAAAAACTTGGATTTTAAAAGTTCTTACTGTTTCGTTTTTCCGTGGCAGAAAGTTTAGCTGTGGAGTCGCGTATAATCAGGTGTGGTCTGAGCAGCGATCTTGAAATTGGAACTTTTGCGATAAGCCAGTAAAGAGCAGCGTAAGAGTTCCGGCCAAGGTCGATTCGATTTTGACAAATTGTGGTGAGCGCAGGGGTAATTTTTTCTGATATAGGCAGATTGTCAAAACCTACAACACTTAATTCTTGTGGAACTTTGACGTTCAGGTGCACACACTCTTTGATGACGCCGACTGCCAACAAGTCATTGCCGCATAAAATGGCAGTTGCACCGCTTTTTAATAGAGAGGACAGATGATATTTCGCGCTGTCTTCTACATAGTGGCCATGTGCGATTAGATTTTCATCGATTTTCAGCTCATGGCTCTGCATACTGCTGATATACGCATCATATCGGTTGACAGTGACCATTGAATTTGGAGAACCATTTAGCAGCGCAATCTTGGTGTGTCCCAGTTCAGTCAGGTGGTCAACAGCCAGATCAATTCCCTCAAAACTGTCAGTGCCAACATAGCCGACATTTGGATTTTTTCGGATATAATTGTCAAAGAGAACCGTCGGTATTGTGGTGGTTTGCAATTGGCTCATCCAGGGGTCTTTCAAAGCAAAGCCAATTAGAAATCCGCCGTGGAAATTATTCTTGACCATATAGCGGTCATAGGGGTCGCGCAACTGCAGCAATGGAGTAATTGGTAGAACTGTAACGTCCCAGTTGTTGCGTATCGCTGCCTGTTTAAAGCCCAGAATAATATCAAAACCAAAGTCGCCGGGCATTTCATACTGCATGTTTTCAACAAAAATACAGAGGCGTTTTCGCGTCTCTTTTTTCATGCGCTTGGTGACATATCCCATTTCGATTGAAGTGTCAAGAACTAGTTTTTTAAGTTCTGGACTGATATCTTTGGCATCATTCAATCCTTTGGAAACGGTACTGGGAGCGATGCCAAGACGATTTGCTATATCCTTAATTGTAACCATGATTCATCTCTCTTTCAGAAAGTTCATTCTCCGGACATTACAAACAATGTCTCCAAATATAAGTTTACATGATATAAACGTTGTTTTCAACTCTTATGACAAAATTATCCATGAAAATTATAATAGTAGTTACTTTTCACGGGTCAGGAATGCGCTGAACTGCGCATTCCGTGAGAACATGATTCAGGAGTTAGGGGTGATATTCAAAGGATTTATGTGAAATATTAGAAAGCTATTTGCAAATTATATTTTATGCGTTATAATCTTAAATAGATATCAAATGAGAGTGATACATTGTATGACAAAAGGTTTCGGTCTGTCAGAAATGTACTGCTGAATCATTGTGCAAAAGATAGTCTCATAGAGTCTATAAAAAGAAAAGGGAGATGAGAAGATGGACAATGCATTTAATACTCCAGTGCAGGTGCTGGACGCAAATATGAATGCGGGAGAAGGCAAGGTAAAACTTCCTATATTGAAGTGTATCTTGCTTGGTATAATGGCAGGTGCATTTATTGCATTTGGTGGAGCGTCTAGCAACGCTGCTGTACATAACATTGCCAATCAGGGACTTTCCAAAACCCTTGCTGGTTGTATTTTCCCGGTTGGTCTGATGATGATTGTCTTTGTGGGAGGAGAACTTTTCACAGGAGATTGCCTTATGATTGCTGGGGTGGTTGACAAGCGGTTTCATGCACTGGCGATGATTAAGACGCTGGTCATTGTATTTTTTAGTAATATGGTGGGGGCAGTGTTGATTGCGACACTGGTATATTTTAGTGGTTTGTTGGACTATACAAATGGAGCGCTTGGCGCGTTTACTATCAAAGTGGCATATGGCAAAGTGACAATCGCACCATTTAAGGCAATTTGCTCAGGGATTCTCTGTAATATTCTTGTGTGTATGGCAGTGTTGATGGCAACTGCTGCAAAGGATATTGCGGGAAAGGTGTGGGCAATCTTTTTTCCAATTTGCGCGTTTGTTATCGGTGGCTGGGAGCATTGCGTTGCCAATATGTTTTATATTCCGGCAGGGATTATTGCAAGTATGAATGACACCTATGTGGCAAAAGCAGAGGAGTTGTATGGCATTACTGCAGATCAAATTGCGTCGAATTTGACAGTTGGCGGCTTTGCGTCCAATCTAATTCCTGTTACAATTGGGAATATTCTTGGTGGCATGGTGTTTATCGCACTTCCACTGTATGCAATACATAAGAGCAAGTTTCTAAATAATACAAAGTAATTTAAGTATTAGGAACAATTTTTGTAATGGTAGTTTTCATAAGAAATCGGGCAGGAAAACCTGCTCGATTTCTTATGCACACGGGCACCCAAAGGAAGAATGTCAGCAAAGCGTATATTTTTTAAGGAGTAGAATTATGAATGACAAATTGACAAGAAATGATATTAAAAAGATGGAAGAGGAAATCGAACACAGAAAGCTTGTGATACGAAAAGAGGCGTTGGAGGCAGTGAAAGAAGCCCGTGCACAAGGAGATTTGAGCGAAAATTTTGAGTATTATGCTGCCAAGAAATTTAAAAATCAAAATGAGAGCCGTATACGTTATCTTGAGCGCATGATTAAGACTGCGCAAATTATTGAGGATGATGCCAAGGAGGATGAGATTGGATTAAATAAGACTGTGGAGGTCGAGTTTGTGGAGGATGGTACAAGTGAGACATATCGTCTGGTGACAACTGTGCGAAACAATCCGCTAAAAGGGCTTATTAGCATTGAATCTCCAATTGGAAAGGCACTTGCAGGACACAGGTGCGGCGATACAGTACATGTGCAAGTAAATAGTGATTTTGGCTATGATGTGGTGGTGAAGTCTGTAGAGAACACACCAGATGACGATTCTATTGCACTGCGAAAATTTTAATATACTAAGGAACTGTAGAAAAATAACTGACACATCTTGACTTGTCTATTTCTCCGATTACGCATGTCAAAAATCCTCGCCATAGTCCGCTACGACTACGTTTTTTGACATACCTTCTCGAAGAAATATCCTACGCAATTTTTATCACTTATTTTCCTACAATTCCTAATATTTTGCGATTTTTGTTTTTTTGAAAAGGAGAGAATCGA
>DEPD01000013.1:0-12671 GCA_002358575.1 Lachnospiraceae bacterium UBA3401
CCATGCAGCAAGTGCATGGTGTCGGTGTGAAAAGTAACTATTAAGTAACATATTCACTTTCTTAAGAATTTTTTAATGGTATGTTTACAATGTTTGTGGTAGAATTATGCATTAAATAATCTACATATCGAGAGGTGAACTTTATGAAGTACACAACTGCAGCATACCTATTGACTGTCACCATCATTTCCTTTCTGGGATATTGCGTTGAAAATATATGGCTTGCTGTCACACAACAATATATCAACAACCGAAACATGTATTTGCCTTTTTTGTTAGGATATGGCTTGACAGTAGTTGGTATCTATTTGATTTTTGGAACACCAAAAAAATGGCTAAGACGAAAACCCGCAAATAAATATGCCATCTATTTTGCATACTTTCTATTGATGATGATTCTTGTAAGTATTGGAGAAATTCTTCTTGGCAAAACAGTAGAATATTTTTGCGAGATTACATATTGGAATTACGAAAAACTGCCTTTGCATCTCACAAAATACACTTCACTTCCTACCAGCATGGGATTTGCAGGCATTATTGAATTCTTTATGGAATATTTAATGGAGCCAATCCTAAGCAAAGTACAACAACTCCCAAAAACCACACTGCAGATTCTAGCAGTCGGTTTTATTATTCTGTTGGTCGGCGATTTTGTGGTTAGTTTCCGAAGCATGTATCTGAACAAGAGACCAAATTATCTCTGGAAATATGAGATTACACAAAATCACTTTATACGCTATCACAGCATTGAGTAATAGGATCTTAAATTTGTTACATTAGGAATTGTAGGAAAATAACTAATACATTAACATCTTTATATATGAAATTTTGTATTCTATAGCACCTCCGATGCGACATGCAATGGCATATTTCCTCTGCATCGGCGTGCGCATAAAAAATCGCGTAAGAAAAAACTTCCCTACGCGACAATTCCATAATTAAATCAATGACTCATACAACTTTGTGATATCTTCTACGCTCGTTTCTTTCGGATTGCCTGGTCTGCATGCATCATCATAGGCAGACTGTGCGAGGAATGGAATGTCCTCTCTCTTGACAATCTCTTTTAAATTTGCTGGGATTCCAACGTCTTGCGACAGCTTTTTTACCGCATCAACTGCCGCCTTTCGGTACTCCTCCTGCGACATGCCATCCACGCCTTGTACCCCCATTGCCCTTGCAATCTCACGATATTTCTCGCCTGTCGCCTCTGCATTGTACTCCATGACTGTAGGTAGAATAATCGCATTGGCAACCCCGTGCGGTGTGTCATACAGCGCGCCGAGCGGATGCGCCATAGAATGCACAATGCCAAGCCCTACATTAGAGAAGCCCATACCTGCAACATACTGTCCAAGTGCCATGTCCGATCTTCCCTCTGGAATGTTGTCAACCGCCCCTCTCAGTGAGCGCGATATAATTTCAATTGCTTTCAAATGGAACATATCAGACAGCTCCCATGCCCCGGCTGTGATATACCCTTCAATCGCATGTGTAAGCGCATCCATTCCCGTTGCAGCGGTCAATCCCTTTGGCATTGTCGCCATCATCTCCGGGTCTACAAATGCTACAACAGGAATGTCTTTTGGGTCCACACAAACCATCTTGCGGTTCTTCGATACATCTGTGATAACATAATTGATGGTCACTTCCGCCGCTGTTCCTGCTGTGGTCGGCACCGCAAAAATAGGTACGGATTTATTCTTGGTAGGAGCCACACCCTCAAGACTCACAACATCTTCAAATTCTGGATTGTTAATAATAATACCGATTGCTTTTGCTGTATCCATAGAAGAACCACCACCAATTGCAATCAGATAGTCCGCGCCAGATTTCTTAAATGCAGCTACACCTGTCTGCACATTCTCAACCGTCGGATTAGGCTTAATCTCAGAGTACAGCTCATAAGCCATTCCTTCTCCTTCCAGAACATCTAGCACTTTTTTAGTCACACCAAATTTTACCAAATCTGGATCAGAGCACACAAATGCCTTCTGAAATCCTCTTCCTTTTGCCTCAGGTACAATCTCTTTGACTGCACCTGCTCCATGATACGATGTCTCGTTTAATACAAATCTGTTTGCCATAATTTTTCTCCTTTTCTATCCCTATTTTACTTTAGTCAGGCTCTGCACGACTTAACAAGTCCTGAATAAAAGGTCTATCCTCACAGGCATCTTTAAAAGCGCGAATAAAATCCTGCAATGCCTCGGTATCCTCAGCAAAAACACAAAACATCCCTGCTTCAGAATCAAAATGAATCTTTTCGCTCAGGTCCGAACGTTTCTCATCCAGAAAAACCCTTGCCAATCCCTCCCAGTCGTAACCGCTTCCTTCAAAGTCTTGCGCATCAAATACGTCCTGCAAATACCTGTTTGCACCGAGCACTACAGAGGCACTTTCTTTGTCCTCAACCCATACGAACGGCGAAATCTGATCCTTAAAACTCTTTCCATCTGCCATATTTTTCTCCTATTATATTTTTGCAAACCACATCTTAACTTCTTCTATTATTTTATTATATCACAGAAACTTCTTAAAGAAAAACCTTTCTGACAAAGTATTATTAAAATATTTTTATAAAAATAACGCTCCTAACTAATACAAATCATCTAAATTTGCCATATATTTAAAATTATGGTATGATACTACTATTGCTGCTAAAAACATAAGAAGCTGTAGGAAAATAATGAATGCAAATTGCGCAGGATATTTCTTCGAGAATGTATGTCAAAAAACGTAGTCGCAGCGGGCTGCGGCGAGGCTTTTTGTCATGCATAATCGGAGAAATAGACAAATCAAGATGCGTCAGTTATTTTCCTACAGATCCTAAATATAATGAATCAATTGTAAAAATATAAAATTTTAAAGAAGGGTGTATATGAGTATTTTAAATGTTGAACATCTATCACATGGTTTTGGCGACAGGACAATTTTTACAAATGTGTCCTTTCGGCTTTTAAAAGGCGAACATATTGGATTGGTGGGCGCCAACGGGGAAGGCAAATCCACTTTTATGAATATAATTACAGGCAAACTAATGCCTGACGAGGGCACTGTAGAATGGGCCAAAAATGTGCGCGTGGGATATCTTGACCAACACACAGTTTTAGAGAAAGGTATGTCTGTCAAAAATATACTTTCCTCTGCATTTGATTTTTTGTATGAAATGGAAAACCGAATGAATGAACTCTGTGATAAAATGGGTGATGCTTCAGAATCCGAACTGGAATCCTATCTGAAGGAACTTGGCACAATACAAGAACTATTAGACCAACATGACTTCTATATGATTGACGCAAAGGTTGAGGAGGTCGCGCGGGCACTTGGCATTATAGAGGTAGGACTTGACACAGATGTCACTGATTTAAGCGGCGGACAGCGAACAAAAATCTTACTTGGAAAACTATTATTAGAAAAACCAGATATTCTGCTCTTAGATGAACCGACAAACTATCTTGACGCCAATCATATTGAATGGCTAAAACGATATCTACAGGAATATGAAAATGCCTTTATCCTAATCTCGCATGATATTTCATTTCTAAACAGTGTTGTCAATATTATCTATCATATGGATAATGCAGAATTGACACGCTATGTGGGGGACTACGACAAGTTTCAGGAAGTTTATGCTATGAAGAAAACACAGCTTGAGGCTGCCTACAGCAAACAACAAAAAGAAATTGCCAATTTAAAGGACTTTGTAGCGCGAAACAAAGCGCGTGTGGCTACCAGAAATATGGCAATGTCACGTCAAAAGAAATTGGACAAGATGGATGTGATTGCGCTTGCCCAAGAAAAACCCAAACCGGAATTTCATTTTCAGGAAGCACGAGCTAGCAGTCGGTATCTCTTTACAACCAAAAGTCTGGTGATTGGCTACGACGAAGCGCTTTCCAAACCACTTGATATTTCTATGGAACGCGGACAAAAAATCGTGCTCACAGGTGCAAATGGTATTGGCAAAACTACATTATTAAAGAGCATTTTGGGACTGATTCGTCCCTTAAACGGCGGTGTGGAACTTGGAGATTACTTGGAGATTGGATATTTTGAACAGGAGATGGACCAGGCTGTCACCACCACCTGCATTGAGGAAATTTGGAATGAATTTCCTTCTTTGACACAGTACGAAGTGCGCTCTGCCCTTGCAAAATGCGGTTTGACAACAAAACACATAGAGAGTAAAGTAAAAGTTTTAAGCGGCGGCGAACAGGCAAAGGTTCGGCTGTGCAAACTAATCAACAAGCCTACCAATATCTTACTCCTAGACGAACCTACAAATCATTTAGATGTCGATGCAAAGTCAGAATTAAAGCGCGCGCTTACCACATACAAAGGAAGTATCTTGATGGTGTGTCACGAACCAGAATTTTACAATGATCTCGCCACAGATATATGGGACTGCTCTCAGTGGAGCACACGAATCTAAAATAAATGAAACTTGAATGCGCTTTAGCAGCATACCTCCTCTGCATGGGTCTGTGCACAGAAAATGGGTATATCTTTTTATCAATATACCCATTTTTCTTTACAATTGATAGAAATATTATTCTAATAACCTCTTAGAAGGTAAATATCACTGCTGTCAGTGGTGGCAGCGGGAATGCAATATATTGGTCTCTCTTGTCGCATAACCCTTTCTTGGCTTTGATTGTCTTTGCAATCTTATTTCCGTTTCCGCCAAATTTCTTATCATCGGAGTTCAATAATAATTTATATTGTGTATTCATTGGAACACCAACTTTAAATTTTGGATATGCCACCGGCGTCATATTGATAACAAAAAGCATGTGCTGCTTGCCATCTTCTGTTCTTCTGACAAAGCTGTAGATGCTACGTTCTGTGTCATCTGCGTTCATCCATTCAAATCCAAGCCAATCATTGTCAATCTCATAAAGACAAGGACTCTTTTTGTAAATGTTCAAAAGCTCGCTCATATAATCATGCATACCCTTGTTAAATGGCTCATTTAGTAAGAACCAATCCAGTTCTCTTGCCTCACTCCACTCGCGCTCCTGACCAAACTCCTGTCCCATAAACAACAATTTCTTCCCTTCATGTCCAAACATAAAGGTATAGAGGTTTCTAAGATTTGCATACTTATCAATCTCATAGCCTGGCATTTTATTGACCATAGAACATTTCAGATGTACCACCTCATCATGGGAAAGCGGCAGAATATAATTTTCAGAGCTATTATAGCTCATAGCAAAAGTCAACCGATAATGGTTATCCTTTCTAAAATAAGGGTCTAATTTCATATACTCACAGTAATCATGCATCCAGCCCATATTCCACTTGAAAGAAAAACCAAGTCCGCCGTCCTCAGGATCTGTGGTAACTTTTGGCCATGCGGTGGACTCCTCGGCAATGGTCATAACACCAGGATGCGCACCGTGAATTACAGAATTTAAATGCTTAAAGAACTCAATCGCATCAAGATTCTCATGTCCGCCATACTTGTTTGGCACCCACTGACCAGCCTGTTTGCCATAGTCCAGATAAAGCATTGATGCTACTGCATCCACGCGCAATCCATCAATATGGAACTCGCGAATCCAGAACAATGCATTGGCGATTAGGAAATTCCTCACTTCATTTTTGCTGTAATTAAATATTTTAGTACCCCAATCTGGATGCTCTCCAAGACGCTTGTCTGGATGCTCATAGAGGCAAGTACCATCAAACTCACAAAGACCGTGCGCATCTCTTGGAAAATGTGCTGGAACCCAGTCCAATATAATTCCAATATTATTTTTGTGCAGCAGGTCAATCAGATAACGAAAATCATCTGGAGTTCCATATCTTGATGTTGGTGCATAGTATCCTGTCACCTGATATCCCCAGGAACCGTCAAACGGAAACTCTGCAATTCCCATCAACTCAATATGTGTATAAGGCATCTCCTGTAGGTACTCTACAATTCTGTCTGCAAATTCACGATAATTGTAGAACCCGTCTTCTGTTCCGTCGGGATGCTTCATCCATGAACCAATATGGCACTCGTATATTGACATGGGTTCTTTGTTCATATCCTTCTTTTCGCGCTCGGTCATCCACTTTTTGTCCGTCCATTTAAAGTGGTTTAAATCATATACACGAGATGCTGTGCCAGGCCGCAACTCCGCATAATTGCCATATGGATCTGCCTTGTAAAGCCTTCTGCCATCTGGCAATACCAACATGTACTTGTACATTTGGCCTTCCTTCACATCCTCAATAAACGTGGCATAAATTCCACCCTCACCAAGGCGTTTCATAGGAGATGCACCTTCATTCCAGTCATTAAACTCTCCAATGACATACACCTCTTTTGCATTAGGCGCCCACACTGCAAAGAACACACCATCATTTTTGCCTTTTTTGCAAAAATGTGCACCTAACTTTTTGTAAATCTCATAATGTGTACCTTGACCAAATACATACTGGTCCGCATCAGAGATAAACACTGTTGTTTCTTCCTTGCTCATAAAATGTCCTCCATTCTGTTATATAAAATCCCTTTCTTTGAGGACAATCATGTCCTCATTGTCATACCTTCTTGCGAATAGCACATCCACAAAGTTTTTGAGCTTGGACTTTCTGGATTTCCAAATTGCCTCATCTATAATGTCCCTTACCTCATCCTTTGTCACTACATGATTTCCGCTCTGCATGTTTGCTATTCTTGTGTAAAGGGCGAGAGTCCCTAACTCATCAATGGAATATTCCAAGGCCAAAGCATAATTTTTGGCGTAGGCAACGAGTGCATTATTATCCATCTCCATCAGATCAATTCTGATATTAAAATAATCCGCAATCATTGCCTGTTTCTGCAAAAGTTTTGAAATCTCTTTTTTGGTGTCTTCCATGATAACTACAATTCCGAAATTTTCCTGATTGAGGTTCAACGCCATTTCATATAGCTTCTCCTCGCTCATACCATTTGCCTTCTCTATTATAATACCACCATTATTCAATTTCTCAAAAACATCTTTGATATTTCTTTGATTGATTTTTTCTCCGGTGATCTTCGCAAGCCTTCCCGAAAAACTCTCGTCAGATACTTGATATTCCTTGATCAAGTTTTTTGCCATTCTGACTGTATCCAATCCCGCGTCACCTGTGATAATGACATTTCCAGTGTAGGCGGCAAGCGTCATGTTTTCTAGGGCAAAAATAATCTGTTTCTTAATCTTCTTGGTAACAGCAAAGTTCTCAAACAAAGTCTGCTCTTCTGCTGTAAATTCGCGCAACTCCTCACGCTTTGCTCCGTGTGCTTCCTTTTTTGTCGTGGCTACAATCTTTTCTGAAAGTGAGCTGAGATCTGCTGTGTTCATTTTAATTTCCTGTGTCTTAAGTGCGTCCTCCTTTGCCATCTCGGCAATACTCTCCGCATCTTCTGGGTCAAGCTCGCTTTCATCATACTGATAATTCTGGATATATCCTCCTTTGTCCGAAACAGGATGTGTCTCTTCTGAATACAATTCTTGTGTATAACCGCTGGATTCTTCTGCATATCCATAATCAGCATACTCTATCTCCATCTCCCCATTTGATTCCTGCACATACTCATTACTGTCATCATAGGAATAAATTTCTTGTGTACCACTGTAATCTTCTGTCATTTCCTCAATAGGATTCTCCTCTAACGCATAAGTGTTATTGTATTCATCACCATCTGATTCAACATCCAAATTATCTGGGCTGTCCCCATCTTCTTCTGGCAAATAATCATTATTGCTCTCTTCATAATAGCTATCTTCTTCTGTATTGATATCTTGTAAATCTGCCTGTATCTCTGCAATATCATTCTCTCCGAGATAACCATTTTCCAATTCATTATTGTCCTCTGGCAGATAGTCTTCTGTATTGATTTCCTGTGTATACTCCACACTGACTTCTGCATTTTGTTCTGGGATTTGCGCCGCACTATTTTCTATATTTTGTTCTGGCAAATACGCCGTACTGCTTTCCAAATCTTCTTCTGCCATGTATGCATCCTTGCTGTCAAAATCCCCCTCTGTCGCATAGTTCTCATCGGATTCCCATGTCTCCTGATCGGCCTGTGGCAGGCAATTGACATCACTTTCCGCCTTGATTTCTTGTGGTAGTGCAGTAGGTTCTAACGGAGTTTCAAGTTCTGTATTTTCAAATTCTGGCTGATATTCCTCCTGCACAACGGATGCTTCTTCTTTGCGCTCTGTCTGTGCTGTTCTATACTCCACATCAAACGCATCATCCGATGCTTGTCTTGTGCGATTCTGCGGAATATCTCCCGTTACATCTGCCTCTAAAAATCTATCCTTGCGAGGAATTCTTCTCTGTGCTGCCTCCTCTTCCCGCTGAATCTCGCCCAATATGCCACTTTTGAGCGAATTGTTAAAGTCTGCCAAGATTTTACCAGTCTGCGTTAACACACGCTTTTTAATCTCCTCTTGATGTTTCTTTGCATTCTCTGTCTTTTTTCGCTCCCACTCTGCCAGCACATCCTTCAGATTCATTGTACCTGTTACCTGAGTCCCCAACTCCCCACTTATTTCCATAGTATTTTGGTCATGATATACATTTTCCGCGTTGTCCTCCATGCGATTGTGCTCTTCATTGACCGTCTGCTCTGTGGTATCCCGTAACTCCTCTATATCAGAATCTGATTTAATAAAACGCGCATCTTTTCCTGGCACATAAACTTTGCGGATCGCTCCTGTATTGGGAGCAGGTGGCGCTTCCGATACACTGGTCACTAGCTGTGCAATACTGCTTGTATATGCCATTCCCTCCGACGCTTCGCCACCACTGTTTTGTACATTGGTATATGCTTGTGTATGCCTAGCAATATTATCGACATCCTCACTGGAATTATATTTTTCTCGGTCCTCTGCAAATACATCCTCATTGTCCGCAAGAAACTCTCTCATACCCTCCGCAACTAATTTTTGAAGATTGATTGTGTTGTACTCACTCATATCACCTAAATTTGCAGCAGGTGCTGGATTGCTTTGATACAGATAAAGTCCATTGCGGTAGGACTTGTCTGACTCTCCACCGCGTCCAGCAATTTCCTGATTATTTGTATCTGTTCTGTTCTCTATCAAATTCCCATTTTCATCATAAGTCTGCTCCACATAAAATTCGCCAGTATAACTGCTTTTATTTGTGTAATTTATATTTCCATAGCCATCTTCTACATAGTCGTTCTGACCGTAATCAGAATAAGTTTCCTGTGCATAAGTCGCTATATTATATGGCTCACTGGCATAAGTTTCTTGACTATACTGTGTGTTTTCATAACCTTCACTGGGATAACCTTGCGCATTATATCCGCTGTTTTCGTATCCTTCATTGGAATAGGTTTGTCCATTATATCCGCTGTTTTCATATGTTTCATTGGGATAACTTTGTGTATCATATCCTGTGTTTGCATATTCCTCATTGGGATAGCCTTGTGCGTTATAGTCTGTAGTTTGATATGTTTCATTGGGATAATTTTGTGTATCGTAGCTGGTAGTTTCATATCCTCCATTTGAATAGGCTTGCGTATCGTAACTACTATTTTTATACCCTTCGCTGGGATAATTTTGTGTATCATAACTGATATTATCATATCCTTCATTGGGATAGCCTTGCGTATTATAGTTTGTAGTTTCATATCCTTCATTGGGATAATTTTGCGTGTCATAGCCGGTATTTTGATACGACTCATTTACATAATTCTGTGCATCATACCCACTGTTTTCATAACTCCTATTGGGATAACTTTGAGAATCGTATCCTGTGTTGTCATACAATTCCTGCGAATAATTTTCCTGCTCATATCCTGTATCTTCGTATGCTTCCTCCGCATACTGATTCGGATAGTACGCTATATTATCGACTCCATATTCCTCCTCAGAATACATCTCCTGAACTTCTGTATCACCACTATAATTATCCGACGCATGATTTAACATAGTCTCATATTTCTCTTGCTGTGATCTAGAGAGCGGCACATGCACTGCTTTTAGCTCCATTGCCTTCATCACATATGGGCCATCTCCAAACCAGAGGATAATGTCATCACACTCTTCCACACATTTTGTAGACAACCCTACTCTATGATAGAGATAGGCAAGTTCATATGCCCACTCTTCCTGATAATCCTTCTTTTTTAACTCTTCAAGAATCTCAATCCGCTCTTCAAGACTCGCCTCCTGCGCCTCCAATATCCGATATCGAAGCGTAAATACACCATTGTCTTTCGGTGCCAACTTCACAAACTGTTTATAATATTCAATCGCTGATACAACATCATCTAACTCAATTGATAATTCACAAAGGGAATACACAACAGAACGATTTGCGGGGTAACGCTCATATGCCAGCATCAGCACTTCCCTAGCCTCTTCATTTCGTCTGTTGATTCGATATAATACCGAAATCTTTAACAGCATCGACGCGCTCTTAACTCTTCTCCAGTCAATCGTATCTGCTATTTTTACGGCTTCTGTATATTTTTCCTGTTCGATCAAATTTGAAATTTCTTCTGAACGAACTTTGTATTCGTATTTATCCAAGTCTCATCACCTCTGACGCTGCTACTTTCTCATCAAACTTTTCGATTCAAAAGCATATTATCTGAGCGGGGATACTTTATGAGACAATTTTTCATCCAATACACATGACAGTTTAACCCACTCTAAAAGTCAGTTTAGCATACTGTTTTCCCCCTGTCAACGACAACACACCGCTCGTTTTCTTATAATCCGTACTTTTCCCAATCTTTTATATCTGTGATAATTGGCAGCCAGCAGTCAATTTCAAATGTTGCAGTTGTAACAGGGTCTGCATAACCGTCATTCACTGCTGTTCCACTGCATAAAATATGTACTCTATCCTCTTTGAACTCCTGAATAGCAAGTTGGTAATTCATCAGCGGCTCATGCTCAAAAATATAAAATAAATCCTCTCTATTATATGCCTCCTCCATATTTTTCACGACAAACGTCATTCCGGCAATGTCTTCAATCTGTCGCACTGATGTACCGATAATTCCCAATTCCAATTTGGGTGTTACCCGTTCCTCTTGAAACTCATTTGCCTGAAAACAACAGTCAACGCTGTATTCCAGTCCGTCCTCTGAATCTTGAAATACGAAAAAAGCGGTTTCTCTTGTGTTTGTATTCAGCGCAAAAAAAGTGTCATTTAATTTCAGTTCTGTCATTTTCCTCTCCCTCATCTTCAATCTCCTTTAATGAAACTGGGTCAAAAGCGTCTAGTGCAGGGTGATTGGTAATTGTTTTTACTATCCGCCACCCTTCCTTACTGTTGACTGCATTTTGAGGCAGCGGGCGAAACCCAAAATCAAGGTATACTTTGCAGGCAAGCCAAGTCGTAGTCTGTGTTGGTATTTTTGCGTGTGTGTATCCAAGCGCACGCATAATGTTCAACACATGTGCAATCAATGGCTTGGACAGCCTTTTTCCCTGATACTCCCGCTGCACAGCAACCCAGTGCAACCAACCGGCACCGGACTGGTCGCGTCCTGTGATATCATAGTAAGCGGTGGCTGTCGCAACCTTTTTACCCTTTTCATTTTCTATAAATACCATTCGGTTGCCAAGTTCCTGTTCCTTGGTCGCATAATATTTATTCCACGCCGCCAATCCCTGCTCATAGTTTTCAAATTCCTTTGCCGATTTCTCAATTGCAATCCACGCATCGCAATCCCCATGCTGATAAAACGCAAAGCGATAACCCTCTGGCAGTTCATATTGCGCAAGATTATCCAAATCGCGTTCTAATAGCAGCTCATAGTATTTGATACGACTATCATGATTATCATAGGCTAATCCCATTTTCATTTTGTGCTTGCAATAAAAGCGATATAACTCCGCTTTCTCATCATTCAAGTCCTTGTACATTTTTTTCTCAGTCAATTGAAAACCTGCCCGCTCAATTACTTTCCATGAGGCCACATTCTCCTCCTTGACCGTTGCTATCATTTGGGAAATATGATAATTTTGTAAAAAATACTGTGCATAAGCCTGCACTGCCTCAATTGCATAGCCATGATTTCTATATTGTGTTCCAATAAAATATGTGATACCTGTCTCTTGTAGATCCTCATAGTAAGAGCATCCCACGGAACCAATCACAGTCTTTTCCTCTTTTAAAGTAATCACATACGCCAGATATTCCGTGCGGGGATTGTCCTTCTTTGTAAGCTCCTTCGCCTCCACAATCCAATTTGCAATCCAATTGCCACAATCTTTGCTAAAACCGATCTCTTTTAGACTTCCGTCCGCTGCCATTTCCACAAATGCTTTTTTATCGTCTATTCTTAATGTACGAATCAATAATCGCTTTGTTTCTATTTTCATAGTAATTCCTCTCGTCATTAATTTGTTTCTGCAAACACAATATTGCTCATCTCTATCTCTCCAACATATATCTATCTTTATTTTATCCCGCAGGAATTGTGATGTCAATTGTTAGGTTCTTCTCAAAAGTTCATTATTGTCACTATTGTTGCTGTTCAGACATCAATGCCATATTATTAAGAAATCTTCCTAATAATTTATTCCTAAAAAAGTCCTATAATTCATCGTGTTGTATAAAATATTCCAAATAGGAAAAGCTTAGGAATTGCAGGAAAATAAGTGATGCAGACTGCGTAGGATATTTCTTCGAGGAGGTATGTCAAAAAA
>DEPD01000013.1:13085-13919 GCA_002358575.1 Lachnospiraceae bacterium UBA3401
ATTTTTCTACAGTTCCTTAAAATTACAGAAAACGTGAACAATTACCTGAATGATTACCCATTCCTAAAAACTAATAAAACACACTGGTGTAGTCTGTAATATGGTGTTATAATATAAATAGCTTCTCGCAATATTTGTTACAAAGAGACTTTAAGAGTCCAAAGAAGAAAAAAAGGAGTATACAAATGATAATCAGAGAAAATTATGTTATAACAGGCCTTTTATACCAAGAGGCATTACAGTATGCCGAGCGTTCCAAAGCATTTACCTCAAACCGTCACGACTTTCATTCTGGCGGATTAGAAAATAAAAAAAAGAAAATGTTTGAGGGCAAGCTTGGAGAAAAAGCTGTTAAATTATTCTTTCTTGACAACGAAATACAATTTGTCGAAGATCACACAGGCTATGACGAGCGCGATGAATATGACTTTCTTCTAGTCAATAAGACAGAACAGTTGAAAGTTGACGTTAAGACAAGAACAGAAGATTTTCACAAACGGACTTTAGAAATGGTCGAACAGGCAAAAACACATCCAAAAGATATTTTTATATCGGTTCGTCTATTTCGGGAAACAAACTCTGTAAAGCTTGTTGGCTGGTACACTTTCCATGATATGATACAAAAAAATCAAATTGAAAATCAAGGTTACTTAGACAACTACGTGATGTACGATAAGGATTTAAGACCAATTTCTGACCTTGAACCTTTAATACTCCACCGATTCATAAGGGTGAATCCTATTATATGAAGAAATTAGCTGTTCGTTTCACAAATCTCTTTCATGCGACCTCATAATTGCAAGTCTCATGTCTTTTTAGGAACTGTAGAAAAAT
>DEPD01000014.1:0-143 GCA_002358575.1 Lachnospiraceae bacterium UBA3401
TCCCACTACTTTGGCGTAGGTATGAACAGTAACACTATTTACTGCATTTTAACCACTTTAGAACATAAGGACTTGTCAACCACAATAACAGATAGTATGATAAATTCAAGAACGCTGATGGCATTCTTTAACAGTTCCTAAGA
>DEPD01000014.1:457-1723 GCA_002358575.1 Lachnospiraceae bacterium UBA3401
ATTCTTTAACAGTTCCTAAGAATGGAGGATCATTTATTATGTTAAATCAGAAAGAAACAATCATACCTAAAGGAGAAGTTCCAGAAAAAATGCCCTCAGGCCTGCAAGACCTATACACCTTTGACGCTTTTGGCGATGGTGGTGAACAACTCACAGAGACAGCGTTAGAAAAACTATTGAAAGATATCCGAAATTCTGAGGGTATTTCCATTTTCCTCTGTCCAAATCCCGATATGGAGAGCGCACTAGAGGAAGAATATATGAACTTGGAAGTTGAAGATGGTTGGATTTCTTTTGGATATGTCATACGCGACACTTATCCAGATAGTTATTTCTGCTCTTGCTTTGATCCAAATTATCTTGATTCCGATGAAGAATCTCCAATGATACCAGGTGATGGTCAATCTATCATTCTAAAAAAGTATACTATGCATGATCCTGCGCTTGCTGCCAACTGCATTGAATACTATGCGCGCACCAGACAGCTTTACCCAGGTATGGCATGGTTAAAAGTAGAATAGTGATGTTTACTTTGTTCAATTACCTATAAGGTAAAGAGGATATAATATTATGATTAAAGAAAAAACACTGTACATAACCGACTTAGATGGAACATTACTTCACCATAACGAGCGCATTTCCGCGTGGAGCTGCAAGACACTTAATCAGCTCATCGATGCAGGAATGCTATTATCCTACGCCACAGCGCGCTCTATTTTCAGTGCAAGTATTGTGACAGAGGGCCTTTTCCCGAAACTTCCAGTCATTGTCAACAATGGAAGCTTTATTATGGATGTTCCTACCAAAAAACGCATTGTAGTTAATCAGTTTACTGACAGCGAGGCACAAGACATCTATACGACACTGCGCAAATATCACATTGTACCGCTTGTGGACGCTATTATTCATGAGCAAGAAAAATTCTCCTATGATGAAAAAGCCATCAATCCTGCGCTCGCTGAATTTGTGGCAGCACGCGAAAATGATGACCGTAACAACCCATTAACTGACACGCGTGTCATATTGCAAGGTACAGTATTCTACTTTACTTGCATTGGCGAAGAAGAAAAACTTAGAGCAGCATATACAGCGCTAAGAAAAACTTACAATTGCATCTTCCAGTTTGATATCTACTCTCATGAACCGTGGTTGGAAATTATGCCGCACACTGCATCAAAAGCCCACGCCATTTTACAGTTAAAGGAACACTATCACTGCAATAGAGTTGTTGTTTTTGGTGATGGAGCAAACGATATTCCAATGTTT
>DEPD01000014.1:2038-6170 GCA_002358575.1 Lachnospiraceae bacterium UBA3401
GCAAACGATATTCCAATGTTTCATGTCGCTGATGAAGGCTATGCAATGGAAAATGCTATTGACGCACTAAAAGAAATTGCGACCGCCGTCATTGACAGTAATGAAAATGACGGGGTCGCAAAATGGCTTCTCCAAAATGCAAAATAACAAACGCTCTAATTTTCTAGAGAACAAAATCGGCGCTGCCTCCCACTTCCATACCATACACTTCAATCTGTGTCAGCGCCAGAAATGGTGATGGATCTTCCGATTTCACCATATGATTCATCTCAAGCCAGCTTATCTGTCTTATTGGAAATGTTATCTCTTGCGGCAGCTCACTCTTTTCCATCTGCATGTCACGTTCGCTCCCGTCTGAGAAGGTAAAATGCACACTTTTCCACCAATTATCATGCGGAAAATCCGCTCTAGTATAGAGGACAATTCGGTCAATTGCCACAGTCCTTCCAAATTCAATTTTTATGAGTGCATCCTCCTTCCTGTCAATTCCCCATGACTGATAAGGCCACTCTCCATGACTGTTATTCACAACCACACCATCAATTGCATTCTGCACCGCAAACACGGTCTCTCCCTTTATTCCTCTGCTCACCGCTTTCGTATTCATATCCGAATCCAAAATCTTAAAACATAAATCCATATATTCTCCCTTCTCTTCTGACTTTTATAGTTTCCTACGAAAAACTATAAAACATTCTTATCAGATAAACAATAAGGAACTTTTTAGATTTCTTGTCCAATTTTGAGATTTTATTCTATTGCCAGTTTACGAATCCTTCCAATCGCTAGTTTTACTGGAGGCAAAAGAATTACAACCACGCTCACGGCTGCCTCCGCAAAAATATAAATTCCATTATATACCATTGAATATGGAAGTGCTCCCCAACCTTCCCATGCATAGGAGCCAAAAAAAATACAACCAGACAACACCGCAAACACATATCGTCCCAATACTGCTGTGAGATATCCCTTGAGCAGACCATTTTTCGTCTCTGAAAAAATTCCAGACAGCCCCAGTGCGCCAAAAGCAAGAAAATAATCCACTATCAACTGCATTGGGTACAATACATATGGATCAATCAACAATTGCAACACACCATATGCAAATCCTGTCATGAGTCCCGCGCCAAGACCAAAAAAATATCCTGGCAGACAACAGACAAGCATTGACAGCAACGTAATAGAACCACCTGTCGGAAAATGAAACAGTTTGACATTTGAAAGCACAGTGCCAAGCGCAATTGCCATGGCACAGAATGCAAGCTGCTTTACTGTCAATTTCCCGCCTCTAGCACTGCCGCGCCTATCCTGCTTTCCAGCATAATTCCTAGCAAAAAATACTGCTGCTAAGAGCAGAATTACGATTGCTGCAGCAAGCAGCCCATTTCCAAGTGTTGTGGGGACATACATTGTCTCTCCCCATTCGTTTACTACTACTTTGTACAACATAAAAAATCCTCCTTCGTTTTCGCGAGGAGGTCAGCATCGTAGCAATCCAGTATTCTAGCAGTTACGACATTTCATTTAAACGCGTATCTGTAACTGCCTCTTTATAGATTTGCGATACAATGCAAATCCAATTTAGAATCTGAACAGCTTTTTCATTATTCCCATACTGCTTCCTTACGCCGGTATTATCCGGTTCAAGTAATGAGGGTAAAGTCTCAGCGATGTGCACCCCTAGCGTGATAGCGCATATTGTTATCCAATATGCGTTCTGTACAGAAACAACTATAGCCTTCTTTTTTCACAATGTCAAGAAAATTTTTCACTATTGATAAACAATTCTGTAATAGCTTGATGAAGTGAGCTTAAACACAACAAAATAGATCACCGCAAACACCGCCACTGTCGCAACAAGGCAACCGGCAAATAATGTTGTATTCATAAGCCCAAACACATACAATATTATCTTTAACATTGGAAATGCCATTACAAGATGAATCACCGCTACAGCAATTGGCAGAAAAAATACCGTGCGCACCTGTGTATTAATAGCAGCCTTTACCATACTGCGTCCCATTCCAACTTTTATCATAATAGCAAAGCGCTCTCTATCCTCAAAACCTTCTGAAATCTGTTTATAATAAATAATCAACACTGTAATCATTAAAAACATACTTCCAAGAAACAGTCCCAGAAATAGAAACCCACCATTCATTTCCATATAAGAGTCTCTTTGTTCTGCTCTTGCAGTGACAATTCTTGTTTGAAATCCAGGTTCCGTTCTATGTGCATCCAGCACTTCCCGCACTGCTGATGCATACATTTTTCTTTCTTCCGGCGTCCCGTCCATCTCAATCTCTATATGATATTGCACTTGTGATTCCGCTAGAAAAGGACTTAAAGCATTAGCATCTTCCACAATAACATAGCATATTTGCTGCGGATTCAAAAAACCCTCAATCTCTTTATTGGGAAAATCTGTTGGGATGTCCATTTTTCTCGCCACAGGATATTCTGTTCCAAACAACACTATTGAATCTTCATCAAATGTAATAGGTGATGTCACCATCACGCTTCCCTGTGGAATAGCCTCATAGGAATGTCCTGTAAATCGCTCGTAATCAGCCCGCGTCATTAGATAAAGCATTCCCATTTCCGTAAAATTATAGGAATCATTTGTGTTGTCGAAGCACTCCACTTTATTCCCCTCTATGTGTGTTACAACCACAATATCCGCATATTCTGATACTTCCGTCAGTTTTCTATTCTGTTCTTTGCCTGCTGCAAAAAGCTGTTCCATCAAAAGTTCTCGCTCTGACACTTCAGGAATAAAATCCCGATAGAGCGTTATGCTAATCTCTGCGGGAAAATTATTTTTTAAAGAATCCTCCAAACCTGCATACAGACAGACTGTCGTCGAAATGATCACAAGCACCATTGTGGAAAGAACACAGATATTTGCAAGACCAACTGCATTGCGTTTCATGCGATAAAGCATACCAGAAACCGTGATAAAATGCGTTGTCTGATAATAGTACTTTTTATTGCCCTTTAGTATCTTTAGAAAAGCAATACTCACGGAAACAAACAAAATATATGTCCCCGCAATAACCAGTAAAACTGCCACAAAGAATATATTAACTGCCATAATCACCTCCTGAACAGTCACCGCAAGATAATATCCCGCCAAAATGCATATAACGCCACTTATCGCTGAAAACCATTTTGCCTTTGGCTCTCGCTCCCCTACACTATCGCCATGCAACAGCGCAATTGGATTGGCCAGTCTTACCTGCAAAAAGTTATAGAACAGCATCAAAAGATAGAGGATACCAAAAAGTTCTGCCGTCTGTATACAACCCCATCCCGAGATATAAAATGGAATGCTTTCTGACACTCCTGTCAGTTTGTACAGAAACATTGCAGCCAGCTTATGAAATACAATACCAATTAGAAGCCCTCCACAAACAGACAACAGATATAAAATTATAGATTCCCACGCCATTACCTTTGCAATATGTCTCTTTTCCATTCCGAGAATATTATATACCCCTAACTCTTTCTTGCGTCGCTTCATCACAAAGCTGTTTGTATAAAATAAGAAAATACATGCACAAATCCCTACAATCACAAGGCCCATTGTCAGCACAATTGAGAGTGTCCCAGCACCGCGCATTGATGCAATTCCAGTACTTCCCTGAATCGTGCGCATAATATAGAACATCATGACAGATACAATTCCTGCCAGAATATATGGCACATAAAACTGTCTGTTATTTTTTAAATTGGTCACTGCCAATCGAAAATATAATCGCTTCATAACAATCCCCCTATTTATAATTTATGACTTTTTTCTTCAATCGCATATCCTGTTTATTTGTACAAACACTATGGTAATATTTGATTTTATGACCTTTTTTCTTCAACTGTATTTCCTTTTTGTGTAAGTACTGTCAAAGTATCCGATATCTTAACATATAATTGCTCATCTGTTAGATTTCCGCGATAAATCTGGTGAAAAATTTCCCCGTCCTTGATAAACAAAATACGATTTGCATGGCTTGCCGCCTTGGTACTGTGTGTCACCATAAGTATTGTCTGCCCATCACTATTAATTTCCCGAAACACTTTCAGCAATTCTGTTGACGCTTTAGAATCAAGTGCCCCCGTCGGTTCATCTGCAAGA
>DEPD01000014.1:6481-7442 GCA_002358575.1 Lachnospiraceae bacterium UBA3401
CGTCGGTTCATCTGCAAGAATGAGTTGTGGATTTGTTATAATCGCCCTCGCCACTGCCGTTCGCTGCTTTTGTCCTCCAGAAACCTCATATGGATATTTCGCTAACAACTCCATAATACCCAACCTACCTGCAATCGGTATAAGACGCTTTTCCATTTCCTCAACAACCTTTCCCTGCAAAACCAGTGGTAACAGGATATTATCTTTTAAAGAAAAATTATCCAATAAATTAAAATCCTGAAACACAAATCCAAGATTATCCCGCCGAAACGCAGAAATTTCCTTCTCTTTTATCAACGTCAAATCTTTTCCATTAAGCAACACTTCCCCACCAGTCGGCTTGTCAAGCGATGCTAAAATATTTAACAGCGTTGTCTTACCTGAGCCAGACTCTCCCATAATCGCCACAAATTCCCCCTGTTCCACAGAAAAATTCATATTCACTAATGCTTGTACTTTCGCACCACCAAAGCGTGTTGTGTATACTTTTCTTACATTTTTTACCTCTAATATTGACATGTTTTGTCCTGCCTTTCCCAAATAATAATTCCCTTTTATCGTGATATTTCATCTAATCACAGCCAATGCATTTAGATAAGCTTTTTCTAGTTGAATTTCAATGCCTCTCATTCGTCTGATATCTAACTGAATGACATTGATTCACTGTATTATGTTTTTGCCTTATCAAAAAAATCACATTGTAAATAACACTTTTATAGTTGTTGTCCTTTGTAACTACAATATATCAAAAAAGAGAAATGCCAGCTATTTTATTAGCTTACATTTCCCTTTTATTTCTTACACTTTTGTAAGGTTGCTGTAGTATTTTGTGCACTTCATGTAACCTGTTCATACACGGATTAATTATAAGACAACGGGAAAATATTGACAATATCTACTGTCGGCTACCTTACCCCACTATCTTATCAAAGTGTCAGCAATATTACTAGTACACCGTTTT
>DEPD01000014.1:7852-9692 GCA_002358575.1 Lachnospiraceae bacterium UBA3401
TAACGAAGCACTGATGCGAGACAGGCGGTTTACGATTCTAGGAGAAATATTTTGTTTGTTGTCCATCAAAATTATGGTACCTCCTTCCATACATCGATAGCATAGGTTACATCTACACGAATTTCATAAAGTCTTTCGTATTCAAAATCCTGCACCAGAAAACCTGTAATTGTAAAGTCCTCAAGACCCGTTTGCGATATTACATTGATAATATTTTTGTCCTGAACCAGATCTATCCACATCATTATCGGTGTTCCCTCCAAGGAATCGAGCATTTTCTTCACTGGTGCTATCGCTTCACCATCACCATCAAAATACAAGTATTCACATATATTAATGTTACTTGGTTCCCACAATTCTTTTTGATAAGTATCCATCACCCCATCATTGTTTAAGTCGCACTGATACATTCCATAATCAGCCAGCTTTTGCTCACTATTTCCTGTAATACTGTTTTCCTCTTCCAACCAAATCTTATACAATAAGCTTTTTATAGCAATCTGCTCTGCATAAGATTGATACTTTTCTTGGACACATTCTGTCAATATCGTCTTATAGTTTTTGGGAACCCGCATAAGAACTGCCTCCTCCACGTGTTTTCCCTCCATATAATATGTAATACTAAGACCATTATAAATCTTTTTATCGTAATCAAAAAGTGTGCGAAGCAGATAATTTTTCCCTTTATAAGAAAATATGCCAAACTCCTCACGCATCGCAGAAAACACATCTGTTTGCTGAAAGGTACCATCTTCCTGTCCCTGATAAAAAACGAACGCCACAGATCCATCACTTCCGCCATAACTTTCCCTTGCAATAATATCTGGTATTCCATCGTTATCACCGTCAGCCATCACCATAAGATACGGATTTCTCCACGTCTTATCGATAACTGTCTGGCGCAGATCAATATTGTTTTCTGCAATTGATAAAATTTCTTCCTCTGACAATTCCCTATCATTTAGCATCGGTTTTAAGTTTTTAACTTCCGTGCCATTCAACATAGCATCTACCACAAAATCCAGAAATTCTTGTGGAATATAGACAATATTTTCCCTGTCATATTTGATTGAATGAACATTGGTAAAGGTTTCTGCTGGCACCATATTTTCATAAAATCTTTTATAAAATAACTGTACCTTCTCGCTGCCTTCCCTGTACTCTTCCAATGCAACATTGCATTCAAACATTTCATTGTCAGAACTGCCATCAGAGATACAGATTTGTACTCTTTCACCACCCATTTGAGCGTTGCATGCACGCTCTTTCATAAGCGTGTTTCCTGTCCATTTCCAGAGTGTCTCACGCTCGTCAATATCCATCCAATTTATGATATATCCCATTTTATCTTCGCTCAAATAGGTAAAGAGATACCTCTTTTCATCGAAATCTCGATACCGTAAACGAAGTGTTGTGTCTGGCATTCGTTCTAACAGTGCACGAATCATTTTTCCCTCATCTGTATACTGCGCTCTATAATGTGTTATCCATAATCTTGGCGGTAACGGCGCATCATACGCCCCTTTTAAGTCAATCACATCTGTTGCGCACTGATTATCTAGTGTTGCATCTTTTTTCTCAGCAGTCACATTTATTGGCAGTTCTATGACAAGATTACCATAAAACAAGGTGTTTCCTATTGTGTGCAGCGGAGTGGCAATCTCTGTCAACATTGTAGTCGATATTTCCTTATTTTGAGGTGTGAAATTGGAAGGAGCTTCTGTAGTATCAAAAAATTTGAGCAAGATTATCAACATTATTTTTATAAGGATTCTCATTGAAGCGTTCATAAGGATTCTCCATAAAATTTTTTAGAATCTGTAGGAAAATAAGTGATACA
>DEPD01000012.1 GCA_002358575.1 Lachnospiraceae bacterium UBA3401
TACCAGTTTTCTAAAGCAATGGGATCAAACATGGTTGGATTCATTATAATACCACCCCTTTTCTTTTATTATAACAGAAAAAGAAGGCACTGGCCACCAGAAGTTCGCTGTAGTACTAGAAGACTTTGCATTATTTCATAAGGAAACATAAGTTGCAAAAGAGGCAGTACTTTGCTATAATGTGGTTGCATAATTCTAAGGAATCTTCTTAGCACGTGAATTTTAATACCAGGTACAAAAAGATTCTAAAAGATAATTGCCAATAAGACAGAGGTAAGTTGCTAAGGAAATGTAGTTTTCTTGAGAGAGTAGGTCTGTATGAATGGATAAACATATAATAGCAAGTTCAAAGTACGAGGTGATATTGGATAAATCGGAAGCTTTTGAGTTTTGTCTGTATGTAGTATGGGACCAAATAAAACGGCGAAAATATATTTGGATTTTTTTGATCTTTATTATTGTGGTGGATTCTTTTATTATTCCAGAGGCAGCTTTAGTGCTTGGAGTGGTGATTCTAATAGCGATAGTATTATCAATCGTTGTCAACTACAAGATGTTTCAAAAAATGCTCTGGAATCAAAAATGGGTTATTTGGGTAGAAAATGGTTTGGTAAGAGATATAAGGGAAAATTACAGTGAGGTGCCATGTGACAGAGTACAATTTTTTTGTAGAACGCGCAGATTGCAGATGTTTGGTTTTATGCGAAGTGCCCGACAGATAGCATGGTATGTGATTCCATTGCGTATGTTTCACAATGAGCAGGAGCGACAACAATTTATAGACCAACTTCAGCATTCACAGATGACAGAGCAGGAAACAGAAATTGTACCAGAACAGGAGATTTTCCATTTTTCATACATATTGAATTATCCAACAGAAGTGTTTTCCTTTGATTTTGAAGGATATGATATTAGCACAGATTATATTGAGGTTCTAAATGGAATGCTTGCGCTGGCGAAGGGAAGTTGTCTTGACAGTGTATCAAATATTCGTGAAGATACTACAAAGGTGAACTGGGAACAAGGTGATGGAAAAATTACTCTTTATCTGGAATGGAATGGGCAAGAGTACACATGGGATATGGATGTGTATTATGACTGGATTGATAGTAAAGTAATAGGTGTGCTGAATGTACTGCTGCTCGAGGAAGGCACACAGAAGCTATTTTATATGACTGGCGATAATGGACAGGGTGCAATTATCTTTTTTTGTACGCCAGAGTGGGCGGAAACATTTTCAGAAAAAACGGGTTTAGAGTTATGGCATTACGAAGCCTGGACGGATGCACAAAAAGAGTATGTAAAAGATACATTAAGGGAGATGATATCATGACATTAAAAGAATTACCGATTGGAAAGACGGCAGTTGTTGTTTCAGTAGGCGGTGAAGGTGCGCTGCGGCAGCACTTTTTAGATATGGGTGTGATACCAGGTGTGGAAGTAACAATGGTGAAATATGCGCCGATGGGAGATCCGGTGGAACTTCGGGTTCATGGCTATGAGTTGACCTTAAGACTGGCGGATGCTGAAAAAATTATGATTGAGGAGGTGCATGAGGCAGGGCAGGAATCGCTAAAGGATATACAGAAGCAGATTAGACGCAAAACACATCATCCGGGATTGGGTGAGGGCGGTAAATACCATACAAAAGAAGATGAAAATCCGCTGCCGGAAGGAGAACTACTAACTTTTGCACTTGCGGGAAATCAAAACTGTGGAAAAACAACACTTTTTAATCAGTTGACTGGCTCGAATCAGCATGTGGGTAATTTTCCAGGTGTGACAGTAGACAGAAAAGATGGTAGTATGAAAGGCAGACCCAATACGCTTGTGACAGATTTGCCAGGTATTTATTCACTCTCTCCCTATACAAGTGAAGAGATTGTTACAAGACAGTTTATTTTAAATGAAAATCCCAAAGGAATTATCAATATTGTCGATGCGACCAACATTGAAAGAAACTTGTATTTGACAATGCAGCTTTTGGAGCTGGATATTCCAATGGTGCTCGCACTTAATATGATGGATGAGGTGCGGGAGAACGGCGGTTCTATCAGAGTAAATGAGCTTGAGGAATTGTTGGGAATCCCAGTTATACCAATATCCGCGGCAAAAAATGAGGGAATTGATGAGTTGATTGACCATGCAATGCATGTGGCAAAATATCAGGAACGTCCTGGCAGGCAAGATTTTTGTGATGCAGAAGATCATGGTGGAGCAGTGCATCGGTGTCTTCATGGCATTATGCATTTGATTGATGACCATGCATTGGCAGCAAAGATTCCAGTTCGTTTTGCGGCTGCTAAGCTTGCAGAGGAAGATATGCGTGTACTTGAGCGGCTCAATCTGGACCTTAATGAGCGGGAGACATTAGAGCATATTATCTGTCAGATGGAAAAGGAGCGAGGATTAGACCGAGCGGCGGCCATAGCAGATATGCGCTTCTCCTTTATTAGTAAAATCTGTAAAGAGACTGTAATTAAGCCGCACGAGAGCAGAGAACATGCGCGCAGCACTGCAATAGACCGAATTTTAACAGGAAAATATACGGCACTTCCAACTTTTATTATGATTATGGCAGCAGTTTTTTGGTTGACTTTTAATATAATTGGCGCATGGCTTTCTGGACTTTTAGAGATGGCAATTGGTTCTTTGACAGATGCAGTTACAATTGCGATGGAGGCAGGGCGGGTAAATCGTGTGCTTCAATCACTTGTCATTGATGGAATCTTTAACGGTGTGGGAAGTGTACTAAGCTTTCTGCCAACGATTGTGACACTATTCTTTTTTCTGTCTATGCTTGAGGACAGTGGATATATGGCGCGAGTGGCGTTTGTTATGGATAAGCTTTTGCGCAGGATTGGCTTATCCGGCAGAAGTATTGTGCCAATGCTAATTGGATTTGGCTGTACTGTTCCTGGTGTGATGGCAAGTAGGACATTGCCGTCAGAACGCGATAGAAAGTTAACGATTTTGTTGACGCCATTTATGAGCTGCTCAGCAAAATTGCCAATTTATGCATTTTTTACCGCGGTATTTTTTCCTGGAAAAGGTGCTCTTATCATGGTGGGGCTTTACTTTGTCGGTATTTTTGTCGGAATATTAACGGCGCTGATTATGCGTAGGTTTCGATTTAAGGGAGAAGCTGTTCCGTTTGTTATGGAGCTGCCAAATTACCGTATGCCAGGGGCAAGAAATGTCGCACAACTTTTGTGGGAGAAGGCCAAAGACTTTTTGCAGAGAGCATTTACAGTGATTTTTGCCGCAACGATATTAATCTGGGTTTTGCAGAATTTTGATATGCGGCTGAATGTGGTAAAGGATTCTCAGGATAGTATTTTAGCGATGGCTGCGGGTGTTATTGCGCCGCTGTTTGCACCTTTGGGATTTGGTGATTGGAGAATTTCCACTGCACTGATAACAGGATTTATGGCAAAAGAGAGTGTGGTGTCAACAGTATCTGTTTTATTTGGGGATACAACAAATCTTCTTGTCGCCATCACACCGATTTCCGCAGTCAGTCTCTTAATTTTTTGTTTGCTCTATACACCGTGTGTGGCGGCAATCGCTTCAGTGAAACGGGAGCTAGGTGGAAAGTCCGCAGTGCTTATGGTGTTTGGTCAGTGTGCAATTGCATGGATGTGTGCATTTGTGGTCAGACTGGTTGGATTGATGTTTGGTTTCTGAAAGGAGAAGATAATATTATGGATTATGATAATCGTATGATTGAGGAAGTTTTAAAACATCTAGACAGTGAGTTGGCACATGGAGCGACCCGTATGAGTGTCATTTTCGACGATACGGCAGAGGAAGCAAAAACTGTGTCGCACAAGTGCTGCCATAGTTATGGAAGACCTGCCACAGAGACAGTGGGATTACTTGATATGTATACCGATATCAGCGCGGGAACTTCAGATAGAGGATTATAGAAAAGAGAATATGTAGTTGTAATTGTCTGTGCGCAGTGCGCGAATAGGGAAGATTTATCTTCCCTATTCCATTTGCACAATTCTTTCTGGCACTATCCCATAATAATTTCTACATTCACATCAGATTTTCCAGGCTCAAATGGAATGACACAGCCGTCTATTTTTACACCATCTACCGTCATAGAGACAATGCCTTTTTGCACATTGTTTGGATTTTTCACTGTAATATGATACAGAATATCACGGAAGTGTCTTGTCAGTTTAAAATCGCCAAATTCCGTGGGGACACAGGGGTCTATACGAAGTCCTTTATGTGTTGGATACACGCCAAGAATATATTGTGAAATGTTGGTGAAGGTCCATGCGGCGGTTCCGGTGAGCCAGCTATTTTTTGCCTCGCCGTGATATTTCGCATCGCGACCTGCGACCATCTGTGAGTATACATAAGGCTCTGTTCTGTGAATTTCACTGATTTCCTCGACATAAGCGGGGCATGTTTTCTGATAAATCTCAAATGCCCTGTCACCATGTCCAAGCACAGTTTCCGCAATGGAAACCCAAGGATTGTTGTGGCAGAAAATACCAGCATTCTCTTTGTATCCAGGCGGATAGGAAGAGATTTCACCCAGTTCGACATGATATTTTGTGTAGGCAGGCTGTAAAATCATAACGCCATATTTGGTATCTAATTTTTCTTTTACGGCGTTCAATGCCTTTTCTGCAAGTCCTTCCTTGACACCGATACCTGCAAGCACACAGAAGCCCTGTGGTTCAATGTAAATTTGTCCTTCCTCACATTCTTTGGAGCCAACTTTATTGCTGTGTGCGTCATATGCCCGTATAAACCAGTCCCCGTCCCAGCCGTCTTTGAGTACAGCATCATACATAACGGCGACTTCCTTCCTTGCGCGTTTTGCCTCCGCGTCATCGCCAAGCAGTTCCGCAAGTTGTGCGTATTCCTCGCCGTATTTGACAAACATTCCGGCGATAAATACAGATTCTGCGACAGGTCCTTCGCTTGGACCGAATGTCTGAAAGGATTCTCCAGGGTGCTCAGAAAAACAATTGAGATTCAAACAATCGTTCCAGTCTGCACGTCCAATAAGTGGGAGATTGTGTGGTCCTTTGTGCGTTACAATATAGTCAAAGGAGCGTTTTAAATGTTCCATCAATGGTGTTGCTACGCACATATCATTGTCGTAAGGTACCATTTCGTTTAAGATGGATAAGTCGCCGGTCTCACGTATATAGGCACTTGTTCCAGCAATCAACCAGAGTGGATCATCGTTGAAGCCGCTTCCAATGTCCGAGTTGCCCTTTTTGGTAAGTGGTTGATATTGATGGTATGCACTGCCATCTTGAAACTGTGTGGAAGCGATATCGATAATGCGTTCTCTTGCGCGGTCTGGAATTAAATGTACGAAGCCCAGCAGATCTTGGCAGGAATCACGAAAGCCCATTCCACGCCCAATTCCAGATTCATAGTAGGAGGCGGATCGACTCATATTGAACGTTACCATACATTGGTACTGATTCCAAATATTGACCATTCTGTTTACTTTGTCATTGGAGGATTCCACAACATAACGGCTAAGTAAATCTCTCCAGTATACGTTTAATTCTGTAAAAGCTTTGTCTACAGCAGCGTCGGAATTGTACTTTGCAATCATTGTGCTGGCGGGTTTTTTGTTTACAACATTCGGCGCCTCAAATTTATCTTCAACAGGATTTTCCAGATAACCGAGCAGAAATATATAGGATTTTTCTTCGCCTGGTGTCAGTGTGATGTCAATCTGATGAGCAGCAATTGGAGACCAGCCACTTGCTATAGAGTTTGTACATTTGCCAGCCATAACAGCCTCAGGATTATCAGCGCCATTGTATGTGCCAATAAAGCTGTCGCGAATGGTATCAAATCCATTGATATTTGTATTGACTGTGTAAATGGCATAGTGGTTGCGGCGCTCACGATACTCTGTTTTATGATAGATGGTTGCGCCGTCAACCTCCACTTCGCCAGTGCTTAGATTTCTTTGAAAATTTCTGGAATCATCATCGGCATTCCACAAGCACCATTCCACATAGGAGAATAGAGAAATTTTCTTCTCGACAGCAGTATTATTCTTTATCTTTATCTGGGAAATTTCGCAGTTGTCCTCCATTGGAACGAAAGTGAGAACAGATACATGTACTTCATTTTTGGACGCGGTAAAGCGGCTGTAACCAATTCCGTGACGACATTCATAAGTGTCAAGCGCAGTCTTTGTTGGCTGCCAGCCAGGATTCCAGATAGTGTCGCCGTCCTTTATATAGAAGTATTTTCCATTAGTGTCATAAGGCACATCATTGTAGCGATAGCGTGTCAGACGCAAAAGCTTTGCATCCTTGTAAAAAGTATAGCCACCACAGGTATTTGAGATTAGGGAGAAAAAGTCCCTGCACCCTAGATAGTTAATCCAGGGAAGTGGTGTTTTGGGCGTTGTGATGACATATTCTCGATTTGCGTCATCAAAGTATCCAAATTTCATAGTTTGTTCCTCCTTTTTAATTGAAATAGCCTCTCGGAATCTTCTCTCAATATCAGGCACAAAAAGATTTCGAGAGTCTATTTGAATCGTTTCTCAGAATCTTCCTTATAACATCAGATGCATTAATTGTAATTAATGCTTGAAAAGATTTACGAAAACGTTTAAGTTACTCTAATATGCATAATTTAGCATAGAATAAAACAGAAAGCAAGATAAATTTTAGAATTTATGTGCATCAATTGTTGTAATTCACACCAAATTATCATAAATGGATACGAAATCTGACGTGGGTGTGAATTGTAACCAACAGTTCATTACTATTCGTATAAGAGTCGCTCATAGCAACGATTCGGGGTTTAACGATACAAAAATGAATATACAAAATGCTGTTGGAAGCTTGTTCACATAAGGCAAGTACTTTGCAACTTGTCAAAACGCAATTCCTATTGTATGATTAGGACAAGTTTTTCAATAAAGGTTAAAAAACTAAACGAGATTAAAACGATTAAATAAAAGAAGAGGTACAACATATGGTTTCCTTGAAAGACATTGCTGCTGCATGCGAAGTGTCGGTTGCCACGGTCAGCAAAGCGTTGAATAATCAAAAAGATATTGGGGAGGAGACGAAAAAGCGGGTGCGAACTATTGCAAAGGAACTTGGCTATCATCCCAATGCGTCTGCTCGAACGCTAAAGACCAATCGCTCTTATAATCTTGGGGTTTTGTATAAGGAGAAGTCCGGCAGCGGACTAACACATGATTATTTTTCGCAAGTTTTGGAACATTTTAGATACACAGCAGAAAATAGTGGGTATGATATTACTTTTTTATCCAATTCCAAAACGAGAAAAGACAAAATGTCTTATCTGGAACATTCTGTTTACAGAAGAATGGATGGTGTGATGATTGCTGTTGCAGATTACAATGACCCTGAAGTGATAGAACTTTTGCGCAGTGACCTTCCAGTTGTCACGGTTGATTATAGTTATTGCGGAAGGATATCTATTATGTCAGACAATGCTTTTGGTATGGAGAAACTGCTTTCATATATTTATGGGCAGGGACATCGGGCAATTGCCTATATATATGGAGAGGATTCCGTGGTGACAGAGAGCAGACTTTCCACATACTATCGTTTTATGAAAGAGAAAAGTTTATTAGTTCGAGAAGATTTATTGTATAAGGGTCGATACAGAGATTCCAGTGTTGCGGGAACAATTACCAATAGTTTGCTGGATTTGGATCAGCCGCCGACCTGTATTTTATATGCAGATGATTTTTCTGCGATTGGCGGTATGAATACCATTAAGAGCAGAGGGTTTCGTGTGCCTGAGGACATATCAATTGCAGGATATGATGGTATTTTGATGGCTTCTCAGTTGGAGCCACAACTCACAACATATCGACAGGATACAAAGGGAATTGGATGCATGGCAGCAGAAAAATTAATCCATTTAATAGAAAATCCACAAGAAACATCTATCTGTCAATATACAATGAGCGGAGAACTGATTTTGGGCAGTTCTGTTGCGCAAGTTCCACAAAAAATTTAATATTTCGTTAATTTACCTTATTCGTTTTGTATGATATGATGAAATTATTCAATATGAAAAAATACATTTTTATTTTGTATATATTACATTTTAAACAATTATATAAGGAACTGTAGAAAAA
>DEPD01000038.1 GCA_002358575.1 Lachnospiraceae bacterium UBA3401
TAACAGTTCAGCCATACCCATTCATAAGTTGTCGGATTGTACAATTTAACAAATAATTTAGTCTATTTCCGACAACTTATTTCATGTCGGGCGTCCGCCCTATAAAATGGAATATACAAAATGCTTTATGTGAGCAAGCTCCCAACAGCATTTTGTATATTCGATTTTGCATGGCTGAACTGTTACGAATAAATCATAAGAAAAGGGGATTAAAAGAACTTATGAAACGGATATCACAAAATAAGGTTGATAAGGTAGTTCTTCTTTATAAAGATAGATTATTACGATTTAGGTTTAAGTTAGTAGAACATATTGCTAGTACACCGTTTTTTTAATCCTCGTATATCAAGCACTTTGTATACGAAGATTAAAAAAACGGTGTACTAGAAAAACAAAAACACAGGTTACAGCGTTCCATATCAAGAAGATATGAGAAAAATAAGAAAGGAGAATGTTACTGCAAAACACGTAACATTATAAAAAGCGAAAAGAAACTTTTAGAATTAAATTACAGACTAGCAAACAAACGCCAAAATTATTTGCATCAGACAACATCTTCTATCATAAAGCGAGAACCAAGATTTATCTGTTTAGAAGATTTGAATGTAAGTGGAATGATGAAAAACAAGCATTTATCCAAAGCAGTGCAGAGGCAAGGTTTCTATGAATTTAGAAGACAGATTGAATACGAATCCGAATGAAACAATATTCAAGTAATTATTGCAGACAGTTTTTTTCCGAGTTCAAAACTATGCAGTTGTTGTGGAAGAATTAAAAAGGATTTAAAGCTGTCAGAGCGTATTTATAAATGTGAATGTGGAAACGTAATTGATAGAAACTATCAAGCTGCATTAAATCTAAAAAAATATGGAGAAATGTTTTTAAAACAGCAGTCTATAGCATAACACTTTTGAAGTTATCACAGATATGTGCTGATACGTTAGTCAAGAATTTACGCCTATGGAGAGTACAATGTGTTTGGAGGGCGAACCCATCGAACTTGTGAGTAGTATTTGAATTTATTCAGTACGAAAACATACTCTTGAAGTAGGAATGAAAGCAATCATTTCAGCTAGACGGATGATAGCCATAGGGAAATATGCCTTGGATGAGATTGCAAATATTTCCGGACTTTCTCTTGATGAAGTAAAGAAACTGCAGGCAGATAAAAATATATAGATATATTAGAGGAGCTTATTTAAGGCTCCTCATCTTCTGTACTTTTGAATGGATAGCGGCATGTTGCATTCCATAGAATCCACTCCTCATATCCCGCATCATACACCGCCTGTATCTGCTCTTGTATCTCTTTTTCTCCATAAGATATATGGCCTTTCACCCACGTTGCCGTAAAAGACTGCAGCCAGGGACGCACTATAACTGTACTTTGGCTTTGGTCCTCCTCTGTACCCTGTTTTAATGCTTCCTGTGACAGCAATAATGCCTGATACACTGTGTCATGTGGGTGTGCGTCGGGCACATCAAAGCCAAACACACCAGGTCCATAATGAGAGGGATACACCATGGGACTAAGCACATCCACAACATTTCCAAGCGCTGCATAATTCTGTCCAACACGCTCAATATCTGTCTCACTGCCAATGACAGTTCCAAACACATCCGCTGTCACAACAATTTCTTTTTCGTGCAGCCGTTCACAAGCATAGGACAAAAATCCTGAGATTGCCTGCTCCTTTGTAAAAGTAGTCCTATCCCCCCCGTAATCGGCGGCGTCAGCATCACTTCCAATTGGAAAACGCACATAGTCAAACTGCACCTCGTCAAATCCTACCTCTGCCGCCGCCAGCGCAATCTCTGTCAAATAAGCCCACACTGCCTCCTGATAAGGGTTGACCCACGCTAAACCATAGGCGTCTGTGACAAAGCCACCATCTGACTTTTTTAAGGCACAATCTGTATAATTTTGTGCAAAAATAGGGTCCTTAAAACAGATAATTCGCGCAATGGTGTAGATTCCATGCTCTTTTAAAACGGTCATAAGCGCATGAATATCCTTAATATATGCAACACCATTCCCCATTGCCTGCACAGAACTTGTCTCCATTTTCCAAGTGATTTCTCCCTCGTCGTTTTTTACATCAATCACCATTGTATTGAGTTCTGTCGCATCCACAAGCGCAATCAAGTCATTCATGCGCTCGCTGCCTGCCACATTTCCCGTCACATAAATCCCTTTTACTTTGGGACGTTCTTTCTCTGGAAGCATCTCCTCCTCTGTGCTCATAACTTGCTCCTCTGACAGTTCGATTGGCATTTCAACCGTCTGCATATTGTCCGTAAACTCCGCCTGCTTATCCCCGCACGATATCAGAAAAAGCATTGTTATCCAAAGGAAAAAAATCAATGTTTTTGCTCTTTTCAGCCTTCGCATTTATATTCCCCCAAAAATGCCTCATGATAATCTGCTTTCACACGCTCATAATCAAATTGTTCCCGCACCTGTGCAAACTTTCTGCCGTATGTGTCTGCTTTTTTCTGTAAATAATCGCTAAATTCCAGCGTTGAAACTTGTCCTGCTTCATCTGTCTCCAATTCTGGCAACACAATGGAAATCTTATGGATACCGCCTTTGTCCATCAATCGAAAATAGCACAACCACTGTAAAAATTCATACATATTTCCAATGGTTGTATTTTTATTTTCATTTTTAATAGCCTCCAGCACTTGCTGCAAATCCTCCTCTATTCTATCAAAATATCCACCGTAAACGCCCATTAGTCTCTGAAAAGAGCCATTGTCTGGAGCGCATTGATTTTTGCGGTCCAATTTGCTCCAATACTTCTTATAAAAATAGTGAAATGCATCTACTCTGCCGCTGCGCACAGACATACACAACATGCATACATACATGGCATCCAGCTGTACCATTTCACAGTTTTTGTAGCACCACTGATATTTTTGCGGAATATTTTTGTGAAGCATATTCAGCATCAATTCCTCCGCTTTTTGGTCCTGCCCTGCCAGAAGAAGCTGTCCCAGATATGGCAAATGACCGCAGACATAACAATATGTCTGTGCCATATCATCTGCATAAACCAAAAATTTACGCGCTGCCTCCTGTGTTCTCTTCGTATCCCGATACAACATACCCAACTTTATCAAATCGGAATAGTAGGTATACTCCTTGCCAAATCGAAGTACTGCCTGCTCATATCGTTTTAGGAAAATTTCCATTTTTGCATCATCAATCTGATAATACTCATAATATGCTTCAAAGATTTTCTCATAAATCCATGTATTTAAAGCACCTAAAAGCGTATTGGGATAATTGGGAAGCTCCCTCTCCATATGCGCATCATAGTCTTTATAATAAACTTCTGCATATTTTACAATCTCCGCATAATTATGAACACGACTGTTTAGATTCATCAGATCATCTATCGTTTCAAAGTACAAATACCATTCGTTCTCCTGTTTGGAAAGCATTAGAATTTTCTTTAGCATTGATGACAACGATTCATAATTGTCATTATACAGCCCATAACTGCCACACGTCATATTTTGTACACTTCTCACCAATCTGGCAAGCTCTTCTGTTTTCAGTTGCACAACCCGCGCACCAAAACCGCTAAGCATCATACTGCAATCCCTCCTGTTCGCCCCCATAAAGGGCATACTCCATTAATTTTTGCAAACTTTTGTTCATTAGTTCCATCTCTGCACCGCCCAATGTATAGTGACCTGCAAGCAACGCCTGTATGTAAATTACCTGAATGATATTTTGAGCAAGCCCTGCGTCTAAAACCTGCCTCAAACTTTGAATAAAACTGTTCTCGCTATTTAGATACAACATATCTTTGCTCTTCTCATCCTCCGAATCTCCAAAGTCAAATCCTTCAAAAAACCCAGAAAAGCTGTTGCTGTCCATTGTCTCCTGAAACAGTGCATCCTCTCCTTGCACATATAGTGCCTGTAAACTGGCTGGTGAAAACTTTTTCAACGAGATGCCACAGTGCATTTTTTCCAATCCCTGACGAGCATAATTCAGAAAATATTGCAATTCCTGTGCTTGTTCTGCTGATGCATCCGCAAGCAAATTGTCATAGGAAGAATTGTCAAACACGGCAATTTTTACATTTTTATAATACTTTGGTAACTTTTGCAAAATACCCGCATCGTAGAGATAACCACCGTTGACCAGAAGGCTTCCTGTCCCTTCCACCAATGGGCTAAGCCGCCTAAAATCATCGACTTGTAAGCAATAGCTAACTGGAAACTTTTTCGACGCGTTCACAATCTGAAATCCTGTCAAAATTCCCTGGTTCGTTGGAAATGTTAGAAATGGGAAAAACAGTTTGAAAATCTGCTCATTTTCTATTACCAGCGATTTGATTGCAACATTGTGAATCTGCGCAAGCTGCTTTAATTTTCGCACGTCATATTGAGACAGCGAGACAAAATAATCAAAAATGCACTTTTCAACCTGTCCCTTTGCTCTCAATAGTTTATGGTCTTTTGTAAATCCCTCCCTGGAAGCATTGGGTGTCAGATCGTCCAAATTAATAATACAGCGTGTGAAAAATGCCCATTTTGGTATCAGCTCTTTGCCATCATCTGTCACATACATATTTTTTAGAAAAATCTTGTGTCGAATAGGGGTGTTTGCACTGATCTGTCTAGTAGAAATATAAGCATAGCCTTTGATGTTATCACCAATCAGCGGTATCACATCAAAGAAAGTCTCCTCAAATACTTGTTCCCCAAATTCCATAATGTCATCTGCCATGCTCAAAGGCTGACGCCACGGAATAAAATTTTGGTTGACAACCTGCTTGTTGTTTTCGCCGTCAAAATACACTGGAATTTTTAGCAAAAAACCATATTCTGACAAATCATCAATAATTTCCTGCTCTGTAAAAAATTGATATTTTGCCCCTGTAAGTTTTAAAAAGACTTGCGTTCCCGCCTCAATCTGTTTTTTAGGTTCTGTGATCACATAAGAACCATCACTTTTGCCAACCCACTGATACGGCTTTCCTTCCGTTGCAGAACAAGTAATTACTTTAATCTCATTTGCCACCAAAAAGCAGGACAATAGTCCAATGCCAAACTGCCCAATATAACTGCTGCGCACTGAGTCATCCCGCTTGGAGGATTGTCCAATAACGGAGAGAAATGCATGGATCTCCTCTTTTGTCAGCCCAATGCCATTGTCGGCAAAAATAAGCTCTGCGCCGTTGCCTTTCCTGCGATAAGTCACTGTAATCTTTGACTCTGGGCAAGCTGTATCTGCCTTTTTGCGCGCCGCAATGGCATCGACAGCATTCTGCAAAAGCTCCCGCAGAAATACCTTGTCGCTGGAATACAAATTGTCACTCAATAACCGAATAATTCCCTTTAAATCCACCTTAAAATTATAGTTTCCCATAAAAATCCTCCTTTTTATTTTACCTTTCCACCAACTGCAAGTCATACAATTTCCGATACATTCCTCCTAGCTGCAGCAGTTCTTGGTGTGTACCGCTTTCCCTGATTTCACCTTTGTGCATCACAATAATCTTGTCGGCGTGCTGTATTGTGGACAGACGGTGCGCCACCATAATTGTTGTTCTGCCCTCCATCAGTTTTTCCAATGCTTGTGTGATAAGGCTCTCTGTCTCGGTGTCAATGTTGGCTGTCGCTTCATCCAGCACAAGAATTGTCGGCTGATATGCAAGCGTGCGCGCAAACGAGAGTAATTGCCGCTGCCCTGCGGAAAGTGTACTGCCGCGTTCTGTCACTGGCTCATCAAAACCATTTGGCATTTTATTGATAAAGGAATCCGCATTTACAATATGCGTTGCGCGTTCAATTTCCTCCCGCGAAATCTCTTCATTGTTCAGCGAAATATTCCCTTTAATATCCCCTGTAAAAAGAAACACATCCTGCTGCACCTGACCAATTGCATGGCGCAAAACATTTTTATCAATCTCTTTAATATTCACACCGTCTATTAAAATTTCTCCCCGCTGGATATCGTAATAGCGCCCAATCAGATTCAATATTGAGGATTTCCCAGCGCCTGTAGCCCCTACAAAGGCAATTTTTTCCCCCGGTTCAATGCAAAAACTCACATCTTTTAAAATATAATCCTCTTTTTCATAGGCAAACCAGACGTGTCGAAATTCAATCCGGCCGTTCATTGCGACAGTTCGCGGGTGTTCTGGATTGACGATCTCTGGCTTTTCGTCTAAGATAGAAAAAATCTTTTCCGCAGATGCAAGAGACGACTGCAATGTTCCAAACTGCTCAGCCAACTCCTGAATTGGCTCGAAAAAAGAACTAATATAATTGATAAACACAAATAATGTTCCCAATGATACTGTCCCCGCCAGCACAGAGGCACTTCCCTGCCCAATCACAATCACCATTGCAAAGACAGACAGCATGTAAATTGATGGGCGAAAAATAGCAAAAGTTAGAACCTCCCGCCAGTTTGCTCGAAAAAGCTGTTTGCTTTTCCATGAAAATTCCTCAAATTTCTCCTGCTCCCGCGCAAAAATCTGTATTAGTTTCATACCAGAGATGTGCTCGGACAAAAATGTATTCAATTCCGTAATACGTGTTCTTGTAACGCGGTATGCCTTTCTTGACATATAGCGAAAAAAAACGGTCAGCCCTGTCACAAACGGAATCAAAATAAATGAGTACAGTGCCATACGCAAGTCAATCGAGAGCATTACAAGTGCAAAACCTAGGATTTTTACTGTATTCTTAAATAATTTTGCAAGGATTTGTGAAAAGAGCTCGTTGACCGCCTCCGTGTCATTGGATACCCGCGTCACCAACTTTCCCACAGGCTGCGTGTTAAAAAAATTGACAGACAAACTGTGAATATGCGCAAACACTTCCTCGCGCATCTTGTAGATAATAGACTGCCCCACATTCTGCAAAATCCAAGTATTGGAGGCATTGAACACAAAACCCAAGAGGAGCATTAGCGCATACAAGGCTCCTGCGCGCAAAATCCCTGCAAAAGCTTCCTCTATCGCCAATGCAGAACCTATCTGTTCAGAACTGCCAATATAGTTGTCAATGGCATTTCCAATAATAATCGGTTTGTATAACTCTACACCAATCAGCGCAACTACCAGCACTGAGGAGAGCAGCATCAACCATTTATGCGGTTTTAAATATGTTAATAACCGTTTCATTTCTATCCCCTTCTACTCGTTACTGTACTGTAAATAATAACTTCTATCTCCTTCTCTCTGCCAGTTGTCAGACACTATCTCTACATTGTAGAAATCGCCAAACTTTTCGCTGCCTCCAGCTGCTGCTTGTCAAACATTTCTTTGTAAATCCCACCAAGCGCCATCAGCTCTCTATGATTACCACACTCTCTCGCCTCTCCGTCCTCCAACACCAGAATTTTATCGGCATTCTGTATTGTGGAAATACGATGTGCAATCAGTATTGTCGTTTTTCCGCACCGGTTCTCCTTTAGATTTTTTAAAATCTTTTCTTCCGTATCTGTGTCTACCGCAGAGAGCGCATCGTCAAGAATCAGAATTGGCGCATCTCTTTTAATGGCACGCGCAATCGAGCTGCGCTGTTTCTGACCACCTGATAGCGTGACACCGCGCTCCCCGACAACCGTGTCATACCCGTCTGGAAACGCAATAATATTTTCATGAATACATGCTGTTTTGGTCGCCTTGACAATTTCCTCCATCTCCTCGTTGTCTGTACCAAAGGCAATATTTGATTTTAAAGTATCTGAAAATAGAAAATTATCCTGTGGCACATAGGCAATATTTTCGCGCAGCATTTTGAGTGGAATATCATTAATATCCCTTCCATCCAGATAAATCATACCGCGCTTGGTGTTATAGAGATGCAACAACAGATTGACCAATGTAGACTTTCCATTTCCAGTGCGACCAATAACAGCAAGCGTCGTGCCTGCATTAATATTCAAACTAATGTCTTTCAACGTTGGTTCACTATGACCCCTATGAATAAAAGTCAAATGGTTTAGACAAATATCTCCTCTCAGTCCCCCTACATTCACCACATGTTCTCCATCTGTAATTTCTGGCTTTTCCTCAAATACTTCCTGTAACCGCCGAATACTTGCGCCGCCCTGTGAAAACATGTTAATTGCCTCCCCACATGCAAGCATTGGCCATACCAGCATCATAATATATTGATTAAATGCGACAAACCGCCCAATTGTAATCTCTCCTGCAAGCGTGAGAGAACCACCATATAAAAGCGTAAGCAAACTGCTAATACCAATCACTACATCTAACAATGGAATAACAATCGCTTCCATTTTTGCAATCGCAAGATTTTTCTTTTTGGCGTTGGCATTCGCCTTGGCAAATTCTTGAATCTGAGCACGCTCGCGCACAAATGCCTTGACCACGCGCACCCCTGAAAAGCTCTCCTGCACAAAGTCCGTCAACTCAGATACCGCTTCCTGCCGCTCCCGAAAGCGCTTCTGCATTATTTTTCCATAATACAATTCCCCAAACGCGATCAATATCATTGGTATAATTGCAACCAGTGTAAGCTTGACATTGACATAGATCATCATCTGTCCAATGACCATCACAGTCATCACCACCGCATCAAACGCAGCGATAACTGCTGGTCCAATCGCCATGCGTATTGCATTCAAATCACTTGTAAAACGCGTCATTAAATCGCCTGTTTTATGTTCATTATAGTACTCTACATCAAGTGTTTCCAGATGTGCAAACATATCGTCCCGAATTTCATGCTCAATCGATCTCGATGCGCCAAAGAGAAAATAACGCCATAAAAAACGTCCCACCGCAAGGGTTAGACCAATCCCAAGAATAATGCCAATATTGTGCAACACCCCGTTCCTATCTATCGTGTGTGCGGCAAGCCCATCAGTGATAATCCCCGTCACCTTTGGAATATAGAGATTTGCAAAATCCAATATAAACAAGGTAATAATTCCGCCAATATACTGCCCTTTATGTCGTTTTATGTACTTCCAGATAAACCGAAACTGTTCCATATGTTTGACCATACCTTTCTCTATCGATTTTCCTTTGGGTGCCCGTGTATAGTTGGCAGTCCCTTGCCCTATAGTATAGCACATACTGCCCGGAAAATCATTATATAAAAAAATTCTCTTGTAAACATTTGCTTATAGTCAATTATCAACAAATATGGTAAACTAAATTTGCTTTTCAGGAGACGATCCATATCGCATTATAAACGCCCAAACTCTTTTTGCAAAAGCAATTACAAAGAAAATTACGAAACGCCATTTCTAACGTTACAATTCACACCCACGCCAGATTTCGTATTCATTTATGATGATTTGGTGTGAATCGCAACAATTGATGCACACAAAATGGCACAAGGCAGGCATTTTGGCGCTGGCTCCGACACCATGCAGCAAGT
>DEPD01000037.1 GCA_002358575.1 Lachnospiraceae bacterium UBA3401
CAAGATGCGTCAGTTATTTTCTACAGTTCCTTATTAAAAAAATTATAACATATGCGCAACTGAATCACAATGAAATTATCCCACACCCTGTTTTCCGCGTGGCTTCCTGATAGTAATTGACTTTGATAAATGTTATTCCCTTTTCCAACAGTATAAAGCACCATATCTTTTTACAATAGAAGGAGGCGCATCTTGAATTTTGAACTGTCTATTGTGCAATGAAAAGGGATTCTAATTGTGCACAGAAGGCGAGTGAGGTTCATTTTAAATTGTTTATTGTGCAATCGAAGGGAAAAGTTTTTAAATTTATGAACATAAAAGCGGGACCATTCAATCAGCCAGTTTTTTGGGGGAAGATGTGCGCTGTTCTATCACATAAAAAGTGTGTGTATAGAAAGGCATTTTTAACATTGCAGTATTCCAGAGTGTTAGAAATTCTTTCTGCCTGATTTTTCTGTTATATGCTTTTTCGTTGCAGTTGATGTTTCCCGACGCTGATTCTGCCAAAAACAGATTGTCCTCATCATATCCAACAACTGGTATATAATGCAGCCAGCGCTTATCCTTTCTGACTTTTATAAAAACAATGACAGGGGTTCCCTTGCTGACTTCATTTTTTAGTGCATTCAGATTTCCAGCGCAATATTTGACACGAAAACCATAGCTTTCCAGCACTTTTTTGATTCCTTTTGGAGGCACACACCCGTCAGATGCCTTAAAGGGCATTTTTTGATAAACTGCTGTTCCAGTGGCAGAGATACCAAAATGACGCAAAAGATATGCGGCGGCATACCCAGAACATTCATTTCCGTTTTGCAAATCAATATGATTCTCCTTGCAAATCACATATTGTGAAATTCTGCAAGATGTTGAAATTTTTAGTACGTAACTGCCCATTACAATCACATCAATGATTGTTGTGATAAACAATGCGTTAACACAAATGATTATCAATAGCCAGACATATTCCATTTGATTTTACCTCCAAATTTGTTGAATGAATTTTTTAAACTCATTTTTTAATATAAGTTCAGTTGTTTCGCCTGTGTCTAAACCAATTTCAAGAACAGTTTTGATGCGAATCTTCCATTTTTATCAATCTAGTACTCCATCCGGCCAGAAATTAGATTCGTGAACCGCCTGTTTTGCACCGATGCGTTGTTAAAATTTCTAGACGATGCCACCGCATCGCCGTCGAAATTTTGCCTAGCACTGACACGAACCATGCAGTGCACAACTCTAATTTCTGTCTGGATGGAGCACTAGTACAGCGTGGCGCAAATAACAATGAAAAACACATATTGTATTTATTGCTATTTAGGTAAGAAACTGTAAAAAAATAACTGACACATCTTGACTTGGCTATTTCTCCGATTGTGCATACCAAAAAGCCTCGCTGTAGCTCGCTGCGCCTGCGCTTTTTGACATACAACTTCGAAGAAATATCCTGCGCAATCTGTATCACTTATTTTCCTACAATTCCTTAGCTTAGAAAGGTTTATGGGAAAAGCGATTTGACAACAGTGACAATTTATGGCAGAAAATGCCATATTTATAAGAATGGAAATTTTGAGAAACAGAAGGGGAAATTGCCTGTATTTTACTGGGGTGTTGGGGAGGGGAGCCAACAGTCGGTTGAGACAGTTGTGTCCTACTTACAAAAACAATTGCCAGAGGTATATTTTATTTTGGCGGCGTATGAGTGTCAAAATTGGAATGATGATTTTTCTCCGTGGGCAGCAGAGCCTGTTTTTGGACAGGAAGGGTTTGGCGGAAAGGCAGAGAGCACGCGAAGTTGGCTTGTGGAACATTTCATTTCTTATATTGAGACAGATAAGACAGAAATTGTGCGTTTTCCAGTGGGATATTCGCTTGCAGGACTTTTTAGTTTGTGGCTTTATTGTGAGGAGGACATTTTTTCGGGTATGGTTAGCTGCTCCGGTTCTTTGTGGTATAAAGGTATGCTGGACTATGTTCAGAAAAAGACAGAAGCGACGCAAAATTACCATACAAAATATGTCTATTTCAGCCTTGGCGACAAGGAGGAGCGAACCAAAAATAAACGAATGGCAGTAGTGGGGGATAACACTAGAAAAGTGTATGCGCTGCTCTGTGAACGTCAGGAAAATGTGCAAGGAATCCTTGAGTGGAATTATGGAGGTCATTTTTCTGAGCCAGATATTCGGATTGCAAAAGGAATTTATTGGACTTTGAAACATTTTGATGTATAATGGAGTAGGAAAAATAATGAAGATAGGCTCTCGCAATCTTTTTGTCTAATATTACAAGGGAGATTTCGGGAGTTTATAAAGAATAAAGGAGGAACGAAAAAATGAATATTCCAAGTATTGGGAGACTGGAAAAAGTTTATGGGGAGAGCGTAAAAAGTGCGGAGCGTCTAAGTGTTTTGGCAAAGAATTTTCAGAAAAAGTATGGTCATGATGTGGCAGAGTTTTTTTCTGCACCTGGCAGGACAGAAATTATTGGCAATCATACAGACCACAACGGCGGCAAGGTGATTGCGGGAAGTATTGACTTAGATACCATTGGCGCCGCTTGTCCAAATAACAGCAGCGTGATTCATATTACAAGCGAGGGTTATGACAAAGAAATTGTGGTGGATATTGATAGACTGGACAGTGTTGTAAAAGGGGGTGGAACGGTTGCTTTGCTTGCAGGTATGATGGAGGGCGCACAAAAGTTTGGCTTTCAAGTCGGCGGGTTTGATGCCTATGTGTCCACAAATGTAATTGCGGCTGCGGGAGTTAGTTCGTCTGCTTCCTTTGAGATGCTTGTGTGTACGATTGTCAATTATTTCTTTAACGACGGCGCAATGAGCTGCGCGGATTACGCTAAGATTGGCAAGTATTCTGAAAATGTATATTGGAATAAAGCATCTGGAATGATGGATCAGATGGCATGTGCTGTAGGTGGACCTGTTCTGTTTGACTTTGCAAATGGCAGTCAGCCAGAGTACAGACCACTGACATTTTCTTTTGAGAAAAAAGGATATCGGCTTGTCATTGTAAATACAGGAAAAGGACATGCGGATTTGAGTGAAGAATATTCTGGCATTCCAAATGAAATGAAGGAAGCGGCAAAAGTTCTTGGCGTGGATCTTTTGTGTGAGAGCAGCCTTGACAAACTGTTAGCACATGCAAATGAGATAGAAAACGACAGAGCTTTGCTGCGCGCAATTCATTTCTTTGAGGAAAATCGCAGAGTAGACGCAATGGCGGAGGCAATTGAGAAGGAAGATATTAATACCGTTTTAGCGCTTGTCAAGGAATCAGGCACTTCTTCTTGGGAACTTTTACAGAACTGCTATTCGCTTCAGAACTGCAAAGAGCAGAAAATTACACGCACACTTGCGCTTACAGAACTATTTTTACAGGGAATTGGAGATGGTGTATGCCGTGTGCATGGCGGCGGATTTGCAGGGGTAATTATGTGTTTGGTGCCGCTTGCAGAGGCAGACAATTATGTGAAATATATTGCGACGTATGTGGGAGAGAGCAATGTTTATCCAATGAATATTAGAGCGGTTGGAGCAGTCAGAATCTAAAGAACAGTAGGAAGAAAGGAAACAGACATGAAAGGCAGAGTAAAGTCAGTTCTTGTTTTGGTACTTTTGATTTGCGGCGTATTGATAGGAAAGAAAGCTGCGACAGCCTGTGCACAGGAGGAATTGTTTTCTATTGATGCACAGTTGCATTCGCAGAATCTTTCCACATATGATATTCAAGTGGTGGTTTCCAATTCAGGGGACAACTGGGAAGGAATAGCGCGGATTCGCATGGAAAATACATATTATTCACTGAGCTGCGTTTACGATACAGTTCTCTCTCTGCCGCAGGGCAGCACAAAACAGTTTCTGGTTAAAATACCAAGAGAAAGTTTAGAGGACATCGGTGCTTCTGTATCTGTTTCCTTGTTGGACAAAAAGAATAAAATGGCGGCGTCAAAAGTTTTTCCCAATCTTTTTTTGGAGGGGAGAGATACACTTTCCATGGGAATTTTAAGTGATTCTTATTCATCTTTGACTTACCTTGATATGGAGGGGGAGAATTTATATTATAATGGTACAGAACTGCCTATAAAATTGTACAAGTTAAATCAAGACAATCTAATGCAGTCCTTGGAGAATAATTTGACTTTTTTAGTTATTGATAATTATAATACCAGCAGTTTGTCGGCGGCAGAATTAGAGCGGATACAACACTGGATAGAGGAGGGCGGAATGCTGATTGTCGGCACAGGAGAGCGCGCAGAAGATGTGCTGAGCGGACTGAACTTTTTAGGAGTAGAATGCTCTAAAGTGAATGCGCCAAATGAGCATCCTTATCAGGACAATTATAATCAGGACTTAACAGAACTGTATATGGCGGAACTAAAGGATATAAATGACCAATATGATACCAATACAGATATTCTTGGCCTTATCACTTCGCGGGGAGATGGCGCGGTGGAACTTGTGCCATATTCCTTGTCAAAACTTGTACCACAAGATGTAGAGTCATATGTATATGATCTTTTAGTTAAGGTCAATTCCTACACAAAGATTTCATATAGCACCCAGAATAAGTATTATGACAATGAATATGTTATTCGCAGGATTTTTAGAACATTTGGAAACGGTGGCAATCACCTGAATTTTAACATGCTCAAAGTGATTGTAGTGTTGTATGTGATTTTCGTGGGACCTGTACTTTATCTCATTTTGCGTTTTTTGAAAAAACGGGATTTTTATTGGATTGCAGTTCCGATTACAACACTTATTGGAATCCTTTTGATTTACATTGCAGGAAGAGGTTTTGAGGTGGTGGATACAAGAGTTTATTCTGTGACTGTTGAGGAGTTAGACGCGCCTGACCAAGACGCAGTGACCTACATGCACTGTTATGATGCTGGTCATAAGGAATGGGGATTACAGTTGGCAGAAGGATATGCGTATTGTGGTCCGCTTTGGTCTGATTATTATGATAGTCAAGACAGTGAAAAATATCGCAGTCACATTGTAAAAGAAGGGGAGCGGATTTCCTTTGGCTTGAATCCAAGTGCAGGTTTTGAGGACGCTTATTTTAAGGCGGGAAATATGGAAAACAAAGCATCAGGACAAATTTTGCTTGATATACAGCCGGTGAATGGATTGGAAATTAGTGGCACGTTTACGGATGAAAAAGATATTGTGGTTTTGGGATTGAATGGCACTGTCATAAATAAGACTGATTGGGATTTTGAATATTTTGCGGTGATTGCATATGACACTTTATTTATATATAACAATCTTCCTGCGGGAGAGACATGTGATCTAAACAAGGCAGTATATCTTTCTTCAAAGAATTATGATGATGTGGTAGAAGATTACTTACATGGTTATATGAATGCGGCTTACCGCGGCAAGGAACAGAAAGATGCAGATTTTATCGCTGCGCTTGGAATTGGAGTTGCGGCTGCAAGTTTACAGGAAGATCCAGATGCCAAAATTGTGGTTGGTGTGACAAAGGATTGGAATAAGGCAGTAGATGACAATTGTAGTGAAACTTCTTATGGGTGTCTGTATTCTGTACAGTAGGGGGAGATTTTCGTATGTTATATATCAATGATTTGACGAAAAAGTATGGCTCATTTACGGCTGTCAATCATTTGTCACTGCATATTCCAGAAGGTGATTTGTTTGGATTTGTAGGACCAAATGGTGCGGGGAAGACGACCACAATTCGGATTGTCTGCGGACTGTTAAAGGCAAGCAGCGGATCGGTGCAGATTGGGGGAACGGAGGCCGCTGTAGGGACAAAAGAAATGAAACGCTTAATTGGGTATGTGCCAGATTTTTTTGGCGTGTATGATAATTTAAAAGTGCGTGAGTATATGGATTTTTATGGTTCTATGTATGGGATGCGCTCGCGGGATATTGCAAAATTATCAGATGATTTGTTGGAGCTTGTCAATCTCTCTGACAAGAAAGAATTCTATGTGGACACGCTTTCCCGCGGAATGAAACAGCGGCTTTGTGTTGCCAGAGCGCTGTTACACAATCCGAAATTGTTGATTTTAGATGAGCCAAGTTCTGGTTTGGACCCTAGAGCGCGCGTGGAAATGAAAGAGTTATTAAAAAATCTTCATTCTATGGGGAAGACCATTGTTATCAGTTCGCATATTCTTTCGGAGCTTTCGGAGATGTGCACCAGCATTGGAATTATGAATCAGGGCCAGTTAATTACAGCGGGGCGCATTGAGGATATTATGCGGCAGGCGGCTGGTGGAAAGCGCATTCATATTCAGATTGCATCTGGTATAGAAACTGCAGTACGTCTTTTACAAGAACAGGTTGGAGTGATTGTGGAATCTGTCAGGGAAAATGAGATTATGATATCTAATAACAATACAGATGCGCAGATAAGTGCACTGATTGGACTGTTAATTCAAAATCAAGTGGTTTTGACAGGATTTTATCGGGAGGAAGGCAATCTGGAAGCATTGTTTATGCAGTTGACAGGAGGTGACTCACAGTGAGAATACGGATAAATCCAATTATAAAAAAGGATTTGCAGGTAACTGCCCGCAGTATGCGGTTGAGCTGGGGGCTGTTTGCCTATGAGGTTGTGCTGACATTGGCATTTCTGCTAGCGCTTGCAATCATTCAGGCGGACAACAATAGTTATTATAGCAGCCGCAATATTTACAGCTATTTGATTTATCTGTTTCCTGTGCAGGCAGCAGTACAAGTGTTTATCGTTGCGCTGATTGTGCCAATTATTACGGCACCTAGTATTTCTGGAGAAAAGGAACGACAGACATTTGATATTATGCTGACAACCTGTATGTCACCGTTTTCTATTGTGCTTGGAAAGGTGATATCAGCAGTCATTCGGATTCTTTTTTTTGTCGCTGCCGGAATGCCTATTATGGCGTTAGCCTTTGTGATAGGTGGTTTGGGATGGAGCAGTCTGCTCTATTTTATTCTGGCAATTATCTTGTTGTCTGTGTTTTCTGGGAGCATTGGAATTTGTTGTTCTGCATTCTGTCGCAGATCTATCGCAGCAGTTATCTTGTCCTTTGCAATATATTTTGTGATTTATATTTTAACATTCGTTCCACTTATACTAAGTTATCTTTGGAGCAAGGGGGAGCACGCAGGAGAGTCCATGTTGTTTTTATTGATTAATCCAGGAGTATTCTTTGAGGAATTTTTTATGCAGATTATGACAGGAGAGTCCTTGTTTGGCACTGCAGGCTCAAATTTTAATAGAAAAGAGGTTGGATTTTTTACTTATTATTTGTCACAGGGAAAGAGCTGGATGTTTTTGTCTGCCGCATGTATATTGAGCTTGGCAGTTCTATTTATGCTTGTTGCGGCATGGAAAGTGAATCCAATGCATTCGTTGTCCAAAAATAATTCCAGAAGTAGATCGGCACACAATAAAGGGAAAAAGAAAGATGCGCAGTAAGAATTGTAATGGAGGAGCCGCATGAGTCAGAGAGAGTTTGTAAAAATAATACAATCCTGCTGCCTTAGATTAAATGTAGCGGAGTTTTTAAAAAAAGCAGTGTTTGTTCTATGCATTGGTGTAGGTGTGGGAATTTTGTTTGAGGCGATTGCTTTTATGATTCCTTTTTATTATGCAGGGTTTTGCACAATAATGACATTGATTCTTGCGCTATTAACCGCGGCTGTACTTGCCTTTATAAAACGGAAAAATATGGAGCAGACTGCGCTTGTAATGGATCGTTTTGGGTTTGATGAACGGATTGTGACAGCTTTTGAAAATCTAAAAAAAGAGGGAAAGCTCGTTGAACTTCAACGGGTAGATGCCATGAGGCAGTTACAGACACAGCGCGATAAAATACGGATTGCAATTCTGCCGTCATGGAAGCGTATAGCGGGCTTGACAGGATTGTTTGCAATACTCATTGTCCTTGCACTCATGCCTTCCGCAATGAAAGAACGCGCGCGCGAACTTCATCATATTAGGGGAGAGGCAAAGGAAAAGACAGAGGAAATTGAAGAGATTTTGGAGACCCTGGAAAACCTTTCTCAAGAGCAAGATTTGACATTAGCGCAACAGGCAGCGCTACAGGAGATGGCGGAGAGTTTGCAGGCTTCTCAGGAGGAATTTCAACAGGCGTCCAGCATGGAGATGATGAAGGCTGCCTCGCAGAAGTTGGAATATAGATATGAAAATATAGGAAATGAATTAACAGCACTTGCACAGAGCATACAGAATGGTGCAGCAATATCGCCTGTCACAGCAGAGTCTATGCAAGCGTTATCAGAAAAGTTGCAAGAAATGAGTGAAGCCAAACTTGCGCAGGGAAATTCTGGTCAAGCTGGCGATCCGAATGGAGATGGACAGAACGGGCAGCCTGGAAACCAAAATGGAGATGGACAGAACGGACAGTCTGGAAATCAAAATGGAAATGGACAAGGTGAGCAAACTGTTGGAGACAGTGCAAATGGTTCTAACGGACAAGGCGATCAGGGTGATGGTTCTGGAATTGGCAGGGGAACGGGTACGAGCAGTACCCCACATGATTATGTCAGCATTCCAAACGAAATTGCAAAGAGTGAAAATTTGACTGGAAGTGCAGTAAACCATGATGCATCAGAGTACTTTCATGCACAGAATGGATTGAGCTGGGAGGGTACACATATGTCCTATGAAGCGGTAATTGGTAGTTATGAGCAAAATGCTTATGAGGGAATTGCAGTAGGAAAGTATCCGAGCGGCATGGAGGAGATTATAAAAGAATACTTTTCAAATTTTAACTAGAGCATTTTTTGAACACGCTCTATGCATGATGAATATATTTTAAGCAAAAGTTTATGGAGGATAGCGGAAAATGGGGGAATTGGGGAACAGCGGACTGCAGGACCCAGCATATATGGCACAGAGGATTGCTGTCTGCGAGCGAGAGATTCAAAAAGGGATTATTGGTCAGCGGGAGATCATTCGTCAGGTTATGCTTGCCATGCTTACAGGGGGCAATGTGCTTTTAGAGGGTATGCCTGGATTGGGGAAGACTAAATTAGTCAGTACAATTGGCAAAGTTTTTGATTTGTCATTCAAGCGAATTCAGTTCACGCCAGATTTAATGCCAAGCGATGTGACAGGAACCAATATTATTATTAAAAATGAGCGTGGCAGTGCTTTTTCTTTTGAGCGCGGGCCAATTTTTGCCAATCTAATTCTGGCAGACGAAATAAATCGTGCGACACCTAAAACGCAGTCGGCATTGCTGGAGGCAATGCAGGAACATACGGTGACTGTCGGAAATGATAGTCATGCGCTAACGGAACCTTTTTTTGTACTTGCCACACAAAATCCTATTGAAAATGAAGGAACCTATCCTTTGCCAGAAGCACAACTGGATCGATTTATGTTTAAGATTTTGGTTCGCTTTCCCTCCAAAGAGGAGTTAAAGGGAATTGTGATGTTGACGGAAGGCAGTCAGGAGCCAAACATTATAAAGCAGATGGATAGTGCAGGGCTGTTGGCTGCCAGAGTGCTGGTGAATCAGATACCAATTGCGGATGCAGTGATGGATTATCTGTTGGACATTATTATGCAGACACATGTTGCAAATCCTTATATTAAGGAAGGGGCAAGTCCAAGGGCAGCACAGGCATTGATTCGTGCATCAAGGGCAAAAGCATTTTTAGAAGGGCGGTTTAATGTTTCTTTTCAGGATGTAAAGGAAACTGCGTTTCCGGTGCTTAGACACCGCATTCTCTTAAGTTTTGATGCTGTTAGTGAGGGTGTGAGCGAAGATGATGTCATACAAAAGATATTGGAGGGAAATGGAAAGCAATGACAGTAATACCAGATGCAGCGTTTTTTGACAGGATTTCCAGACTGCGGTTGGCAATGGGACACCGTGCTTCTATGAACCTGACAGGAAATCGCAAGTCCACACAGAAAGGTTCCTCCACAGAATTTTCTGATTTTCGAGAGTATATGCCTGGTGACGATATCCGCCGTATTGACTGGAATGCTTATGGGCGGCTAGACAGGCTTTACATAAAAGAGTATATGGAAGAGAAGGAAGCAGTCGTTTCAATATTGTTGGATACAAGCGCTTCCATGAATTATGGAATCCAGAAAAAGAGTGAATATGCCTGTATGCTGTCGGCAGCATTTGCCTATATGGGACAAAACAATATGGACCGTGTAATACTCTATGATTTGCGACAGATGCATATGCCTTTTTTGGCAGGTAGTACAAGGAGTGCATTGCCCAGATTGACAGACTGGCTTTCCCAGCGTACTTTTGACGGGAAAGTAGATATCTGTGAATCTGTCAGACAATTGCCAATGAAAGGACCAGGAGTAACAATTATTATTAGTGATTTTTTGCAGGAAGCCTTGATGGAATCAAGTCTGAAAAAGGAACTGACGATGGTGCGAAAACTTTTGCGCCTGTTGGATTATCGGAGGCAGAGAACTGTTTTTTTGCATGTTTTGGCTGGGGAGGAGCTTTTTGCAGGACGATCTGCGGAGTTTACAGGTACACGAAATTTGATAGACATGGAGGAAAAAAGCACTTTGCGTTTAACATTGGATGCGGCAAGTATCCGAGTGTATGAACAGGCATTGCAGGAATATTTGTCAAGTCTGCGACAGGAGTGTGCAAGAATGGGGGCTTTCTATGCAGTGTGCAACACGGAAACGGATATTTACCAACTGATTTTTCAGGAGCTGAGAGCGCTATATGATTTTTGAGAGTTTATGGCCGCTGTTTTTTCTGGCAGCGGTTCCGATAATTATCATTTTATATTTGTTAAAACCAAGAGGAACAGACTATCTGATTTCCTCTAATTTGTTGTGGAAAAAGCTGTTAAAAAATGAGCAGTCGCGGACCTTTTTTGAAAAGTTTGTTCACAATATTCTGATGTATTTACAGATCTTGATTATTGTGCTGTTGGTAGTCGCACTAATGTCCCCGTTGATTCAAATAAATGGACATAGCGGTGGCAGAAAAATATTGTTGATGGATACCAGCGCGAGTATGCAGCATGTGGGAGTTTCTGGAAAAAGTCGTTTGCAGGAAGCAGTGGAACAGGCTTGCGATTATGTGCAGACTGCGCAGAATACACGTTTTTCCATTGCGACAGTGGATGCTGCGGGCGCAAAAATTTTGGCGGTGGATATTGCGGATGCGAACAGTTTGATGCGCACGTTGCAAGGTATTGTGTGCAGTGACAGCGGAGGAAGCTTGACACAGGCGCAAGGTGCACTGGACACGCTGGCTGGTAACGCCAAAGAGGGCGAAAACTCAGCAGACTTGCTGGTTTACACAGACAGCGCCGGCGCTGCGGATTATGAGGTGCTGCGCACTCGCGGGAAAAAGGAATTATATGTTTCCGGCAGCGCAACTGCCAATGTCACAAATGAATATACAGCCTTTTCTAGCCGTGATGATGGTTTTTTTGATGTGATGGTAAGCGTTGTAAATTACAGTGACGAGGAAGTGTCTTTTGATGTCAGTTTGTATGATGATGAGACATATAACAAAAAAATGATTGCGCTGTCATCAATGTGCCTTGCGCCTTCCGAGAGCAAAATTTGTTTTTTTGAGGCGGTGGATTGGAAGGGAAAGACAATTACTTCCCGAGTGGACAATATTGTTTTTTCTAGCGATTCTACTGACAGCCTTGCGCGGGATAACGATTCGGCAGCAGTTAAAAAACAGAAGAATCTAATGCGTGGATTGTTGGTTGGAGACGGAAATACATTTCTTGAGAAGGCGTATCTAGCTGTCACTGGGGAGAGTATTGTCAAAGCAAAGACGGATGCGGCAGTACATGAGACATCGGATTCTCTGATTAGGACACCTCTGAAAGAACAAGGATATAATATTGTAATTTATGATGCTGGACAAATGCCGCAGGCAGCAGAGACGAACCGATTAATTTTTGGCAATTTGGGAGGAACCGTTGTTGAGACTCTGGAAAATGTAGTGCTTGATATGACAGATTGTGATTTGACTGCAGGGCTATCTGGTTTTTCAATTGGGGTGAATACAGCGTATTGTTTTGCACTTCCAGAGGGGGCAGAAAGCTTTCTGTCATACAAGGGAAAGTGTGTAGGATATTATCAAGAGCTGGAAGACAGGAAAGAAGTTGTTGTCGGATTTGATATACGGGAATCTGATTTCCCGCTGCGTGCAGAGTTTCCTGTTTTTTTGGCAAATGCTATGATTTATCTCTCAGATACTTCTTGGCTTGCAACAAATGTTTATTATGCGGGGGAAGAGATTGCCCTACAGCCTTGGGCAGAGCTTGACAGAAGCCAGTTTGAGAGTCGGCCGGTCAAGGCGGGGCTTTATACGCTTGGAAATGATGTGTATCAGGAAGACTATGTGGTGCGTTTTCAGACTGTCGGGGAATCCGATGGTAGATTATCAACAGATCTAGAGGGAATTTCAGACAGTGGGGTCAAACTTTTGCAGCGCCAAAAAATAAAACGTACAATCAGAAATTTATTTATGATACTGGCATTCATTGTTTTGGTGGCAGAGTGGATTGTCTATGTGCGTCAGATGCGTTACCGCGGGAAATTTTATTGGTTTGTACGCGGTGGGGTACTATTGTGTGTGGTTCTTGCATTGTTTGGGATACAAATCTATCGAGGAAGCGGCAAGACAGCAACTGTTTTTGTTGTGGATCTTTCCAACAGCAATGAGGAGCATCTGGACGAGGCACAACAGTATTTGCAAGAAACGATTTCCAAGATACCTTCTGGAAATGCTTATGGGATTGTAACGTTTGGAAAAGATACTCTTGTGGAACAATTTTTGACAACGGAAAAGCATTATGGCGGTCTGATGACAATCCCTGAAAAGGCGGCCACAAATTTTGAGGAGGCAATTTCTAAGGCGCTTACGTTGATTCCAGGAGAATATAAGAAGCGACTTGTTGTGCTTACAGACGGAAAGGAAACACGGGGCGATATACGCAATATGGCGCAGGCATTGACAGCGGGGCAGACAGAGTTTTTAACCTTGTTGTATGAAAATGAGGAGAGACCAGACGCCTATATTGACAATGTGACGCTTCCGTCTTATCTTCACCCAGGCGATAAGTATTCGATTACTGTGTTGGTGGAAAGTAATTATGATACCGATGCAGTGATTACACTTTATCGAGGAAGCAACCAAACAGCAACAGACAATGTGCATTTGAACAAGGGCAGCAATCGCTTTGTATTTCGTGCGCAGGTTGATGCCGGCACAGACAGCGGTGCAATGGAAAGCTTGCGCGTTCAGGTTCAAGCGCAAGGAGACACCTGTCAGGAGAATGATTATTTTAGTGCTTATTCTGTGGTGGAAACATCGCCCAAAGTACTTGTTATCGTAGGACGTGACGCTAGTACCTCTGCATTTTCTACTGTTCTGAAGGCGGCTGGCTGCGATTTTAGTGTTGTCTCAGCTATCAATGCGCCGGACAGTATTAATGCTATGCTGGAATATAAGACTATAATAGTGGTGGATACTTATATTGATGATTTGCCAACGAAGTTTTTGGAAAACCTTGAAACATATGTAAAAGATTATGGTTGTGGTTTTATTTGTTGTGGTGGGGAGAACAGCTTTGCGTTGGGTGGATATCGGGATACAGTATTAGAAACAGTATTGCCTGTGGACATGCAGCTTCGGGGAATTAACGAGATGCCTTCTATGGCAATGGTAATGGTAATAGATCGCTCTGGCAGCATGACAGGCAAAGCAGGCACACTAGGCGTTAGTAATCTGGATGTCGCGGTCAGAGCTGCTACGGTGGCGGTTGACAATCTAAATGATACAGATTATGTGGGAATTTTAACATTTGATGACAAGTATGCGTGGCAAGTGGAACTTAGACAGGCAGATGACAAAACAGAAATCAAAGATGAAATCAAGCAGATTCAAGATGGTGGCGGAACGACAATCAAGCCAGCACTGCAAGAGGCAGTCAAAGTGCTCACTGAGAATGAGGCGTCAATAAAACATATAGTACTTCTGACAGATGGTATGGGGGAGACAAACAACTATGATGATATCGTCGATAGCTGTGCAGAGCATGAGATAACGCTTTCCACAGTGGCGGTTGGGGACTCATCTGACAAGAGGCTTTTGCGGTATCTAGCAGAGGAATGTGGTGGCAGATATTATTATTCGGATATCTCAAGTGATATTCCAAAGATTTTTGCGCAGGAGGTATTTCTGGGAGGGGACAGCTATCTTCAAAATGGCGTTTTTTCTTTGTCAGTGCAAGCGGGACATGAATTAACTGAAAATCTTTTTCCGAATGGCTGGCCATCACTTTATGGATATATTTCTGCGACGCCAAAAACAGCCTCTAGTCCAATAATTCAGTCCGCAGAAAAAGGTGATCCAATTCTTACAGTGTGGCAATATGGGCTAGGGAGGACCGTCGCATGGAACAGTGATGTTACTGGAGAGTGGACAGGCGCTTTTGCAGGGCAGGAGGATTATATACAACTCTGGAAACGAATTGTAGATTATTCTACTGGAAATACTGGTATGGGTGACGATAATGTAAATATAGTGACGGTAGGGGAACAAACTACGGTCGATTATCAAACCAATGATTATGGCAATGCAACAGAAATTTCGATAACAGTGATTGACCCAAAAGGTATTTCCACAGAGGAAAAACTTCGTGCGATTGCGCCAGGAAAATACACGACAGAGCTTTCCACACCACAGACAGGGCTATATCACTTTAATATACGCCGCACGGAATCTGGAGAAATTCAAAATTACATGACAACTGCTGCCGCAGTGCAGTTTTCTGACGAATATAAATTTGATGTAAGTACAGATGCCTATTTAAATTTTGCGCAACAGTATGGCAAAATCATCACAGAGGACGAGTCAATATGGACACGGATTTCCAGCAAAATGAAGGAGGGGTATCCACTGACAAATTGGCTTCTGGCACTGGCAATCTGTCTGTTTTTGGTTGATGTGGCGCTGCGCCGTTTTCAGTATGTGCCAAAACAAATACGATTAATTGCAAATGTACGACAAAAGAGCGTACAAAAATCGGATAAAAATAGCGTTTCATCGGCGCAAAATATAGGTTCCACGCAGGTATTTCAAACGCCGGAAACGGGGCAGACTTTGTCGTACAGTGAACTGTCGTCTGGAAAGTCAGCAAAAATTGGCAAGAGACATAAAAAGCAGCAAAAATTCGAGGAGACATTGAATACTTCGCAGTTGCTGAAGAAAAAAGATGATCGAAATTTGTAAAATGAATTAATATTGAATTTAAAAACTGTTGTACTAGTGTTGATATTCCCGAATAAAAATCAGATCATATTTTATAAAAGCTTCTGAAGAGATAACTTTTATTCAAAGATATTTGTAAAGAATAACTTAAAGTCTATTATCCCACAGAGATAAGGATGAAGGGTATTTTATACCAATGTGATACCTGTGCACATTATAAAGAGAAGATTATGAAATATGCAAATGCAAAGCCGAATACACATATTTGAGAAAAGAATAGATTTTATAGAAGGACTAGATACGTATATTTCGCCCGTTGATCCAGGTTGGAGGGGGAGATTAATTCCCCCAGAACCTAAATATTTAGCAGACTTACAGATATATTTAGGGATGCAAAAAGGAAATCCAAAAGTACCAGAATCCTATTTAAAATTTGCATGTTATGCGATTAAAGGTGATGGAGGACTTTTATCTGATGTTTTACTTGGGGATTTCTGCCTTGCTAGGTTACCTGAAATAACAGGAAATCAAAATAACGATGATTTGCTTATCGATGAACTAAATTGTTTCTGGAATGAGATGGGGGTGATGTATTTTATAGATTAAAAAAATGATGGTAAAATATCTTGTGAAGGAGATTATTATATAAGTTCATCTTTTGAAAATCTTTTATTTCAATGTGCTGTGCAAAAATATAAGAAGAGTTATTATAGCAATTATTTATCTAGGAATTGTAGAAAAATAACTGACACATCTTGACTTGTCTATTT
>DEPD01000039.1:0-4761 GCA_002358575.1 Lachnospiraceae bacterium UBA3401
GACAAGGCATAACGGCAGAGCAGGGAAAAACGGCGTTTACAATCCCAAACATAATGACCGCAGATTTGATGTGGCTAACAGTGAACACATCGACACGGAGCGAGCAAAACAGAATATTTACTGGGATTGCTACACTGGTTATTCTTCTGCCCTGACAAGGGGGCAGGATAAGGAAAACGACTACTCTTTTGAACGGATTGAACAGCTTTATTATTTTGAACATTACGCAGACCATATACAGGCGCAGAATGAGCGGAACGAAAAAACAAGACACACAGAGCGCAACAGAACAGTGACGGATTTACTCACAAATAATAAAACGTGTCCCGAAGAAAGCATTTATCAAATCGGTACAGTTGATGAATCCATATCAGGAGAAATGTTAGCTAAGATTGCAACAGAATTTTTTGACGAAATGGAAGAAAAATTCGGCACTCATGTACACATCTTAGACTGGGCATTACATCTTGGTGAGGGCACTCCGCATATCCATGAAAGGCACGTTTTTGACTGCAAAAATAATTACGGAGAACTGTGTCCCCAACAGGAAAAAGCACTTGAAGAATTAGGCGTACCACTCCCCAATCCCGACAAGAAGAAAGGCAGGAATAACAACCGCAAACAGACCTTTGATGCGGAATGCCGAAAAATGCTTTTTCGTATCTGTGAAAGGCATAATCTTCACTTACAGACGGAACCGACTTATGGCGGCAGGGGCTATCTGGAAAAACAGGATTTTATTATTGAAAAACAGAAAGATACAATCTCTGTGCAGAGGAAAACTCTCGCTGAAACGGATAAAGCCATAGGGGAACAGGCGAAGAAAATCCAGAAGGCAGAAAATACTCTATCTCAAAGGGTAAAAGTAATTGAAAAGCAGGATAAAATTATTGCGGAGAAAAATGCCGCAATTATGGAAAAACATTCTGCAATTGAAGATGTCACAATGAAACTTGCAGAGGTGGAAACGCTGGTTGACGAAGTGGCGGAGCAGGCGTATGAAAAAGCCTGTGAGGCTGTTGCCAATACCATCCGGCAGGAAACACAGAAAGAGGATATAAAAATCTTTGATGATTATTCCAGATGGCTGTCAGCGCCGGAGCGCACTGCTGACAAAAAGCTGCGGGATTATACGGTAAGGCGTTTGGGAGCATTGAAAGAAAAATTTATAAAATCTGCAAAAACCACCGTGCAAAAAGTTACGGATTCTTTGCAGGAGCCGGAACACAGGCAGAAAAATCTTGAACAGGTCAGGGAGAAAGCGAGGGAATCCATTAAGGACAAGCTTGCAAGGGGAAAAACAGAAGCAGACCGGCTGAACCGGGAGCGTATGGAACGCGTAAGCCCAACAACAAAAACGGATATGGAACTTTAAAGCATTTGCTTTTCTTTATGGAGATGGCATCTGCTTTTTTTATGCGCAGAAAGGAAATGGCATGAATGTATTTGAATCGGTAAAAGAGAACGTGACAGCAAGACAGGCTACGGAGATGTATGGTATCAGGGTAAACAGGAACGGCATGGCTTGCTGCCCTTTTCATGATGATAAGCATCCCAGCATGAAAGTGGATAAACGCTTCCGCTGTTTCGGCTGTCAGGAGGACGGCGATGTAATTGATTTTGCTGCTAAGCTGTATGGGCTGAACAGTCTTGGGGCGGCTGTGAAGCTGGCGGCTGATTTTGGGATTGACTATGACAGCAAAAGGCGGGCTTCTCCACGTCCTGCAAAAAAGAAATTATCGGAGGAACTGCGGTTTAAGCAGGCAGGGTTACAGTGTTTCCAGATTTTATCAGATTACAATCATCTGTTGGAAAAATGGAAAACAGAGTATGCGCCAAAAGAGCCGGAGGAGGAATGGCATCCCCTGTTTGTGGAGGCTTTACAGAAGCAGACATACATCGAGTATCTGCTGGATATCCTTCTGACTGGCACAGCGGAAGAAAAGGCAGAACTGATAAGGGGATATGGAAAGGAAGTGATGCGGATTGGGGAACGGATTTCAGGACTTGCTGCCTGCCGCAAGGCAAACCGTGATGAATGCAGCGGATATGCTCGCCCCGGCAATGACAGTCGGTGAGGTTAGAGAAAGCCTTGATAGCACGCAGAAGGGGCAGACGGCGAATACAATCGCAAACTGCAAGATCGTGTTCCAGCGCGATCCGCTCTTAAAGGGGGCAGTCCGTTTTAATCTCCTGACGGAACGGATTGATATTGTCCGGGAAGTCGGGTGGCGCAGGGACACCAGTGTACTTACGGACACGGACATAAAATATCTGCTTCTTTACTTCGAGGAAAACTACGGAATTACGAGTGAGAAAAAGATACAGAACGCTTTGACGATTGTGGCAAATGAAAACTGCTACCACCCAATTCAGGACTGCTTAAAAGGACTTATATGGGACGGGACGCCACGCATCCGCTCGTGTCTGCACCATTTTTTAGGGGCTGATGCAGATGACTATGTGGAGGAAATGTTGAAGCACTTTCTGCTGGGCGCAGTCCGGCGTGTGTTTATGCCCGGTTCAAAATATGAGGAAATGCTTTGTCTTGTGGGCGGGCAGGGAGCGGGCAAGTCTACTTTTTCCGCTTACTGGCAATAAAAGACGAATGGTTCAGTGACGATTTAAAGAAGCTGGACGATGACAAGGTGTTCACGAAATTACAGGGGCACTGGATTATCGAAATGTCAGAAATGCTTGCCACCAGCAGTGCAAAGAGCATTGAAGAAATCCGCTCTTTTATCAGCAGGCAGAAGGAAACGTACCGCACGCCTTATGAATCACAGCCAAAGGACAGGTTACGGCAGTGCGTGTTCGGCGGCACGTCAAACAGGCTGGACTTTCTGCTGCCCCTTGACCGTGCAGGAAACCGGAGATTTCTGCCTGTGATGGTCTGCCCGGAGAATGCCGAGGTACATATCTTAGAGGACGAGGACGCTTCAAGGGCATATCTTTTGCAGGTATGGGCAGAAGCGATGGAGATTTACCGAAGCGGGCAGTATTCCATGAAATTTAGCAAGCCTGTGCAGAAAAAACTTGTGGAAGTACAGAAAGACTTTATGCCGGAGGATACCGAGGCGGGAATGATTATCGGCTTTCTGGAAAATTACCGTGGAAATCAGGTGTGCTCCAAACAGCTTTACCGGGAAGCCCTGCACCATGAATATGACGAGCCGAAACGCTGGCAGATTCACGACATTAACGAGATTATGAATACGGCAGTCACAGGCTGGCGGTATTTTTCCAATCCAAGGGCGTTTGACGGGTATGGCAGACAGAAAGGCTGGGAACGCATAGCGGATTCCGGCAACGAACTGCCCGGCAACGAAGCTGGTTTTTCGGAACTGACAGCGGAAGAAGCCCGTCAGATGGGGATACCAAAGGAGTGGATGGAATGATTTTAAACATTGGTTGCCGGGCAGGTTGCCACTTGGTTGTCGGGTTCGTTGCCGGGAAATCCGCTTCTCTCCTGTCCGGAAATGCTGATATTTACAGGCTTTGTTGTTATTTTTATAACTACTGACAACGAAAGCAACAAAAAATTCAAAGAATAGAAAAAAGAAAAATAACAAGCCAGACATTAGATTACAGGTTTTACAGTGTCCGTTGCCGGACTTCGTTGCTGATTCTCTTTGTCTGGCTTTCTTTATGGAGGTAATGCTTATGGCAAAAAATAAAACAAATATCAATGTAACTGCTGTATTTGACGGGGAACTGGACGCAACGGATGTGTTTGTGAGCCTGATTGCACAAAAATATGCCAAGAAATACCATGATAAAGGCAGTAAAAATATTCACAGTGAAAATGTTCATAGTAAAAATACTTCAAAAGATTTTCTTGTAAAATCACAAGAGAACATGGAACGCTCTGACTTAAAGCGAATGCTGAAAGCCGTTGAACGTCGGCAGGTAAACCTTGTAATCACAAAGGATTTAAGCAGGCTGGGGAGAAACTATTTACAGACAGGTATCCTGATTGAGGACTTCTTCCCCCGAAACGGTGTGCGCTACATTGCCATGAATGACGGCATCGACACCATGAAGGATAATAACGACATCGCCCCATTCAAAAATATCCTGAATGAGATGTACAGCAAAGACATTTCCAAAAAGGTACATTCTTCCTATCTGCTGAAAGCGCAGAAAGGACAGTTTACTGGCTGTCTTGCCCCTTTTGGCTACAAAAAAGACCCAGAAAACAAAAACCACCTTCTTGTGGATGAGGAAACAGCGCCGGTTGTGCGGCAGATTTTTGGTTATGCACTCGAAGGGCACGGACCCAACTATATCCGGCGCAGGCTGGAAGAAAACCAAATCCCCTGCCCTACATGGTGGAACCGTAAAAGAGGACTGCGGAATGTCCGTACAAAATGGGAGAAAAATGACCCTGCAAATGGACAGTTTATGTGGGATTTTTCCGTAATCAAGGAACTTTTGATGAATCCTGTTTATACTGGGGCAATCGCATCACAGAAGGCGCACTATAAATTTAAAATCGGCACTATCCGGGATAAGAAGCCGGAGGACTGGATTGTGGTGGAGGGGACGCATGAGCCGCTGGTAGACAAAAAGAGCTTCGCCATTGTGCAGGAAAAGCTGAAGTCCCGCCAGCGACCGGGCAAATCCGGGGAAATCAACCTCTTTGCAGGGCTGATAAAATGCGGGGAGTGCGGAAAGGCTCTCACTATCCGCATTACGCATGAGAAGTTCCCGAAGCGTATTTTCTCCTGTAAAACCTACAATGCCTATGGGAAGCAGCAC
>DEPD01000039.1:5162-17593 GCA_002358575.1 Lachnospiraceae bacterium UBA3401
GTGCGCCGCCGCTGCCCTGACCGACAGTGAAGCAGTAGCCGGACGGCTGACCGATACCTGCCATGCCAAGCAGAAAGACCAGCGGGAAGCGATGGAGCGCACCATTGCCAAAGACGAAGAACGGATTGAAGTGCTGGAAAAGATGGTATTGCGGCTCTATGAGGACATGGTAGCCGGACGAATCACAGAAGAAAACTTCAATCTCCTGTTGGAAAAGACACAGAAGGAACAGGCGGAATTAAAGGCTAAAGTTGAGAAAGGCAGGAAACACCTTGCCAATGAAATCCGGCTTGTCGTGGACGCAAGGCAGTGGATGGAATCCATTCAGGAATATAAGGACATCACCGAACTGGACGCTTCCACCTTAAACCGTCTGATTAAAGAAATTGTTGTCCATGAAACCATAGACAGCGATAAGACAAGACACATTTCTATCGAAATTCATTTTAATCTCAAACCCATACCGGAAGTGGAGCAGGCCACAGACTGACCGCTCCCCTGCTCCGGGGGAGATTCTTTAAAAACTCCATATATATTTCTTGACGTGCCGCCGCACGCCAGAAAGCTGTATTGTTCCTACTAATTGGGGATAACACAGCTTATGAGTGGAGGGGGCATTATTATTGTGGCGCAGACGGTGATTCCACAGCTCTCCAGCCTGTTTTCATAAGATAAATGGGCGGCATCATAGATAAAATCACTGATTTCATAAAGGAGATGCTGCAAGGGTGGATACTTAATAACCTTGATACCATGTTTTCCGAAGTGAATTGTTAGTAAAGTGGGTTTTGCCAAAAACAAGAGGAATAAAAGCTGGTGTGCAGGTGGTTCTAATAATTTAAGGAAAAATAGATTTTAAATAATTGGCATTATACATATAAAAATAATAGGACTGTAAAGAAATATAAACAGCATAACATAAGAAATTAAACGTAAAAATGACAAAAATCATGTGTATATTTATCTATGAATCACAAAATAATCCAAATTTCTCAAAATAATCCAAGTCAAAAAGGAAACTTCCCAAAATATTAAAAATATGTCCAAATTTATTTCTAATGATTCCGTTCCACTAAATGATAAAATAAGTGCATCAAAACAAGGGAGGTAATCAGAAATGAAAAGAAAATTAATTGGTTTGATTTTATCCGCAGTAATGGCAGTATCACTTGTTGGTTGTGGGGGTTCTGGTGATGATGGAACAACCGCAGGTACGTCAACAGATACGCCCACCAAGTCAGAGAGTGACAATGCAGACGCACCGGTGAACGCGCCTTCTGATGATGCGCAGTCACTCACAGTCTGGTGTTGGGATTCCTTTAATGTGGATGCAATGAAAAAGGCGGGTGAAATTTATACGGCGGATCACCCAGATGTAACGATTAATGTACAGGAAACAGTATCTTCGGATATCCAGACACTGATACAGACGTATGCTATGAGTGGCGAGTTGAATGCGCTTCCTGATATTTTCCTGATGGATGATCAGGTTTTTGCAAAGTATTTGCAGAATTATCCAGATGTTTTTGCAGACATCACAGATTCTGGGATTCCTTTTCAGGATTTTGCGGAGTCAAAGGTTGCCAATTCTGTGAAGGATGGAAAAAATTATGGAGTGCCCTATGACAGCAATACGGTTATCGCGTGCTATCGGACAGACTATCTGGAACAGGCAGGATACAGCATTGAGGATTTGACGGATATTACTTGGGATGAATTTATCGTGATTGGCGAGGATGTCCTTGCAAAGACAGGGATGCCGATGCTCACGAACGTGCAGGGAGAACCAGATTTATTGAATATGATTCTTCAATCAGCGGGTATTTCTGTGTTTGACGAAAATGGCGGTATTTCGCTTGTTGACAATGAGGGATTAAAAGAAGCGATGCGCGTTTATTTGAAGCTGATTGATGCAAAGATTCTACAGGAGCAGACAGACTGGTCAGGATATCAGGGTTCTATCAACAATGGTACTGTTGTCGGGACAATCAACGGTTCATGGATTTGTGCGACAATCATGACAACAGACCAGACGCAGCAGGAGGGCAACTGGGCAGTAACAAATATGCCAAAGCTAAATGATTATGCTGGCGCTACGAATTATTCTGCACAGGGCGGTTCCACATGGGCGGTATCTTCTACCTGTGATAATTTTGACTTGGCAATGGATTTCTTTAAAACGACATGGGCAGGCAGTACAGCGTTTTATGACAGTATTTTAAAGGATTTGGGTGCTATTGCGACATATTTGCCCGCAGCAGGCAGCGATGCATACAACGAGCCTTCAGCTTTTTTTGGCGGTGAAGCAATTTATTCAAAAATTGTTTCTTATGGAAGTGAGATTCCCAAGATTAACAAAGGCATTTACTGGAAAGAAGAAAAAGAGGCATTGGGAACAGCACTTACGAATATCGTAAACAGTGTGCCTAATTTGGCTAATGTTACTGATGAGGATTTAGATAATGTTATCGCAGAAGCGCAGGCAACGGTTCAGTTTAATATCGGACAGTAAGTATTGTGTCGCTTGCCGCGATGCCCTAAAAAATAGAAAGGAACAAAACTATGAAGTCCAATGGAAAAAGGAATACAGGATTGACAATCAATCAAAAGCAGGGGCTTACAGGATGGTTTTTCCTTCTTCCTGCCGCACTGCTAATATTCGCAATGAATTTTTATCCAATGATGCAGGCGCTGGTTCTCTCCTTTAAGACTGGAATTGGAAATAATCAGGTGTGGGGAGGGCTGGACAATTATGCAAGACTTTTGCAGGACAAGGTTTTTCATACGGCGATTATCAATAACTTCTTCTATCTGCTGATACAGGTTCCGGTTATGTTGGTGGTTGCAATCATTCTTGCAACGCTTTTAAACAAAAAAGATTTAAAGTGTAAAGGACTGTTCCGCACGATGATTTTTTTGCCATGCTGTACAGCATTAGTTTCATATTCCATTATTTTCAAAACATTGTTTGCATATGATGGATATGTCAATACGGTTCTGGTGAATATGGGACTCATCAGTGAAAGAATTAACTGGCTGGGGCAGGTAAGCACAGCAAAGGTCATTATCATTATCGCACTGATTTGGCGCTGGACGGGGTACAATATGGTATTTTATCTGGCAGGTTTGCAGAATATAGATGAGTCTTTATATGAGGCGGCGAGGATTGATGGTGCAGGTCCTGTAAAAGCATTTTTTAAGATTACAGTGCCCTTATTAAGACCTACGATACTTCTGACAACGATTATGTCCATCAACGGTACATTGCAGCTATTTGATGAGTCCGTAAATCTCACCAATGGCGGGCCTGCCAATTCAACGCTGACGATGTCGCATTATATATACAAGGCGTCCTTTGAGTATAATCCACAGTTTGGATATGCCGCAGCGATGTCATATGTCATATTTATATTAGTTGCAATATTGTCCTTTGTTCAGATGAAAGTAGGTGATAAGCGATGAGAAAGTTAAAAAATGCAGGGTGCTACATATTTCTGACAATTGTGTCAGTTATCTCTATTTTCCCGCTGTATTGGATGATTGCAGCGGCAACAAATAACAGTACAGATATTCTGGGTGGTAAACTGGCAATCGGCACAAATTTTGTAAATAACCTTACAAAGCTGCTGGAACAGCAAAATGTGGGAAGGGCTTTTGGAAACTCGCTGTTTTACTCCTGTATTTTAAGTCTGCTGTCACTGGTAGTCTGCTCTATTGCAGGATATGGTTTTGAGATTTATCATGATAGGGTAAAGGATGGACTGATGTCTGTTTTGCTTCTGGCGATGATGGTTCCATTTGCGGCGACATTAATTCCTTTATTTAAACTGTTTACAGGAATGCACTTGCAGAGCACATGGATTGCATATGTACTGCCAACGATATCGACGCCGTTTCTGATTATGTTGTTTCGGCAGAGTGCAAGGTCATTTCCGATGGAAATTATTGAGGCTGCAAGAATTGACGGATTGAGCGAACTTAGGATTTTCTTTACAATATTTATACCAACAATGCGCTCAACCTATGCAGCAGCGATGACGGTCACGTTTATGAATGCATGGAACAATTACCTCTGGCCTAAAGTTATCATGATGTCTGACAAGTCGCAGACAATGCCGATGCTGGTAGCAAATTTGTCAGTTGGTTATAGTATTGACTATGGTGTGCTGATGCTGGGCGTGTTAATCTGTTCGCTGCCGACAGGGATTCTGTTCTTGATACTGCAAAAGAGTTTTGCCAATGGTATTGTAGGTGCGGTGAAAGGTTAGTGGATAATTTGGAAAGGAGCATGAAATGAAGATATTAAAAAATATTGGATTATTTGTTTTAGGGATATTTCTTGTTTGCAGTAAACTGAATGTATATGCAAGTGAAATAGATTATGGTGCTGATGTGGGCTGGTTAAGCCAGCTTGAAGCACAAGGGTATTCATGGCAGGATGAAAATGGCAATACAAGGGATGTGCTGGATATTCTGTCTGATTATGGGATTACAGCGCTTCGGCTGCGCGTATTTGTAAACCCGCCATCTTCGTTTGAATGGACAAAGAATGATGGAACAGAATGTATTTTGGGATATTGTGATACAACTGGACTATTGTATATGGCGGAACGTGCAAAAAATAAGGGTTTTGATATAATGGTTGATTTTCATTATAGTGACCATTTTGCCGATCCAGAATATCAAGATATACCTGAACAATGGAAAGATGCAAGTTATAATGAGTTAGTTACCTATGTATATGATTATACATATTATGTAATGAATCAGCTTGCTCAAAATGGAATTTATCCTAAATGGGTTCAGGTAGGTAATGAGATAAACAGCGGAATTTTATTGCCATACGGAAGTAGCGGAAATAATTTTCAACAACTAGCTGGATTGTTAAATAGTGGTTATGATGCAGTCAAAGCTGTAAGTCCATCTTCAAAAGTGGTTACACATTTGGCAAATGGTCAAAATAATGCAACATTCAGATGGTTTTTTGACAATTTTCTTACGAAATATAACGGGAAAACAGATGTGATAGGAATGTCATATTATCCGTATTGGATTGGAAGCAGTTTTGAGAATAATATTGATGACTTAGCAGACAATTTATATGATATGGCAGACAGATACGGAAAAGAGGTCATGGTTTGTGAGGTTGGCGGTGTTGAATCAGATACGAATGGAACCTATGAACTTCTACAAGCGGCAATTGATGCAGTAGGTTCTGTTCCGGAAAGTAAGGGAATTGGCGTATTTTATTGGGAACCAGAGGGGAATTCGCAGGCTTTACCTGATGGTTATATTTTAGGAACTACAACTATGACAGGAAATAAAAATTTGAAGTTTACGAGTGCGTTAAATACGTTTAAAGAATCTTATGATAAAATTTCCCTCAATGAGAGCAGGCGTTATAAAATTGTCAATGCGAAGTCTGAAATGTCATTAAATGTGAGTGGCGGTTCATATGCTGATTCTGCAAACATAGAACAATATGAGTATGATGAATGGAATAGCCAAAAATGGCAGTTTGTAGAAGTTGAAAGTGGCTATTATAAAATTGTGAATAAAAATTCTGGGCTGGTACTTGATATCAATGGAAATTCAACAACACAAGGAGCGAGATGTATTCAAAATCAGTATAATGGAAATTGGAGTCAACTATGGTCTGTAGTAAGAACTTCTGATGGATACTATAACATTGTGAATCGAAATAGCAAAATGGTATTACAAATCGAAGATAAAGCTACGTCTGCGGGAGCTTTCTGTATTCAGAGTACGAATGACGGAACCATCAGTCAGAAGTGGATTATTCAGGTTATTGAGTAAATAGAATGTTTAGGGGCTGGGGATTGCGCAGAATGAAGTGTGATTCCCAGTTTTTGATTTGAAAAGGAAAAATATAAATGTTATAATGATGCATAATTATTGTAAATGAAGTATCAGGTATAAATGAAAAAGCCTTTCAAACTATTGATTGGCAATCCGCCAAAATCGAATAGGGGTATAGAGATGATTAAGGTTTTGATAGCTGACGATGAGTACATCATGCGGCAGGGATTGAAGTATATTATAAACTGGGAAGATGAGGGGTATGAGATTGTTGGGGAGGCATCAAACGGTCAGGAGGCATTCGCGCTGACGCAGGAGCTTTGCCCGCATATTGTCATATGTGATATTGTTATGCCTGTTTTGGATGGTGTCGATTTTTCACAGTTGATTCATGAGAATTATCCCAATATACAATTGATTATTTTGAGTGGGTATGACAAGTTTGAGTATGTGAAAAATACACTGATGAATGGGGCAGTAGATTACATATTAAAGCCAACACTCACTCCAGACGGTATGCGCAGTACTTTAAAGAAGGCATCTGAACGCATTCCCGGTTACTGTCTGGACGAAAAGGATAAGGGGAACAGCCTTGGGAGAAGTATTGAGCGGTTTCTGATCGGGCAGGATCAGGAACTTCCGGCTGAGAGGCTCTCACAGCAGTTTCAACATGGATGTTATCAGCTCTATGCGGTTAATATCAAAAAAGAAAACACTGCAAGAGCGAGAAACTTACAGGCTGTTAGTATTACGAAAGTATTATACCAAAAGATAGAGCGCGAATTACAGGAATTTAAAAATGTTCATTATTTGCAGATGATGCTGCGTGAAGAGGTCGCGTGCATCTTGTTAAATTATGATGAGAGCAGTTCTGTAAAGGTGATGATGCAGTTAAAGCAGTTAAATGATAAGCTGCTGGATATATGCAGCAGCCTGCTTGGGGTGTGCAGCAGACGGTTCGTTTCATACCGGCAGTTATATGATATTTATCAGCGCGATATTTCAGAGAATGTCGATAAAGCATTTTATTATCCCAATATGAAACTGTTAATGGCAGAGGATTTGGAAAAAGACAGTAAGACGGCGAAGAAAGAACGCTTTGATTTTGCTGCTTACAATCATATGCTTAATTGTAAACAGTATGAAAATGCGGCAGAACTTTTAATGGATTATGGCAGCAGATGCATCAAGGCGAAGGCAGATGTGTATGGTTTAAAAAATCAGATGAAGAATATGATTTATCATTTTATGGAATATCTGGAATTATCGGACAGTGATATGGAGGAAAAACGGTATGAATTTTTCACGCGGTTGAATCATGCAGCGTATTGTATTGAGTTTACAGAAGCTGTAAGAGATATCCTAGGGCAGTTGGTGGCACTTTCTGGTGTGGGAAAAGAGCCGAATGCTGACCGTATGGAGCGATTGTTGTATTATATTGCAGAAAATTACAGGGAAGATTTGAAACTGGCTGATTTGAGCGAAGCATTTAATATGAATTACTACTACTTGTCGGCATATTTCAATCAGGAGATGAAGGAAAGTTTCAGCGATTACTTGAATCGTATCCGTATCAGGCAGGCGTGCAGTCTGCTTGAGGAAACGAATATGCCGATTTCTGAGGTGGGCAGTGAGGTGGGATATAGCGATCATAGTTATTTTTGCAGAGTTTTTAAAAAGATTACAGGAAGGACACCGTCAGAATGGAAAAAGCTACAGCAACGCTAAAAAAGGCTGTCGCTTTGCGGCAGCCTAGATATTTCTGGAATGGACTTTTTGGACATATCACACTGATTGTTCTTTTGGGTATTGGGATGCTTTCCGTTACGATTAGTACAGTCGTGCTTGCTATGTCGCACAGTGCATTTACAGAAACGTATGGAAAATCACAGCAGAGGGTGTTTGACGAGATAGAGAAAAGTCTGATTGATTTGAATAATCATCTGCATGATATTGTAAATGCAATTGATTCGAGCTGGGCATTCAGGCTTTACTTTAATTCTGATGATGATGGAAAACTGGATAATGTACAGAATTTTCAGAATATATATCAGATGGAACAGGATCTTGAACAGAGTAAGGCATCTGAGCTTGTCCGTCCAAGCATACTGGTTTTAGGAATGAATGGAAAGCATTATTTATCCCGAACGGAAACCATTTCACAGAGTGACAGAGATATATTGGAAAGCCAGCCCGTTCAAAATGCGATGAATAATGTGGACGCTCTGCATTATACCTACGCAAAAGGGGCATATACAGCAACGTCACAAAATGTAGATGTTGTGGTAGTTTCAAAAGCATTGTATTACCATGAAAATAAGAATATTTATGCGATTGTGCTGGTTACACTGACAGACGCGTATATCAGGGAATATTACGATTACTTCGTGACAGATTATTCAATGTTTTATATGGTCAGTGATGAGGGAATTGTGATGAGTTCCAACGACAGGGAGAAAACAGGGCGTGTTCTGGAAACGCAGTGGTATCGGGATGCAGCCAGAAAGGAGTCTGTCGGGCGGTGGATAACCCAAATTGACAACAGAAGCTATACCATCATGAAACAGGAACTGCCATATCTGGGTTGCTCAATCTATGGGCTCATAGATAATGACAAAGCACTTGATAATCTGTACAATATGCCACTTTTGATTTTATTGTGTGTTTTGATTGGTATCATTACTTTAGCATTGTGTCTGATGATTGCGCGGCGTACGCTGAACCCATTATCGCAGCTTGTGGACAAAATGTCTTTCGTGAGAGATGGTGAGTTTACGCAGTATATGCCAGTGTCAGGAACGGAGGAGATTAAGGAGCTTGCAGTGACTTATAATATTATGCTTGATGACATCAAGAAGTATATTGACCAATTGATACAGACGCAGAAAGAACAAAGGCAGTCTGAAATTAAGGCGCTTCAGATGCAGATTAATCCGCACTATATTTATAATACACTTGCGAGCATCAAGTGGCTTGTCTATCAGAACAATCAGGAAAAAACGGTAAAGACAATTGATGCGTTTATACAATTACTGAGAAATACAATCAGCAACTCGGACGAGTTTATAACCGTGGACAAGGAACTTGAGAATCTCCATCACTATGTGTCGATTAACCAGACAAGGTACGGCGATGCGGTGCAGGTGGAGTATTATGTATCACCGGATTGTGGAAACTGTCTGCTTCCTAAAATGATACTTCAGCCGTTTATTGAAAATGCGTTTTTTCATGCGTTTCCTTCAGGTATGTGTGGAACGATTGAAATTTTTATAAAGCGGCGGGATAGTATTCTTGAAATAAAGGTGGCAGATGATGGCGTAGGAATGGACAGTGATACGGCAACGCGGGCTGTGGGACAGGATTTGTCAAAGGAACATTATTCAGGAATTGGTGTACACAATGTTCACGAGCGTTTGCAGTTGCTTTATGGAGAAGATTACGGCATACAGATTGAGAGCCGAAAGCAGAGGGGAACTTGTGTTAAAATCAGTCTGCCAGTGAGAAAAATGGATAAGTGAAAAGAGCGTTTCAGGAAGGAAGGGTGCGGTGAATTTTCATAGTCATATAAGAAAAATATATTTTTTAATGATTTTTTTGATACTGTGTTTGTCAGGCTGTAAGAAAAACGAGCCGCTGCCACAGAAAACAGAACCTGAAAAAAACGAAGTAGTCATATGGACATGGGATGAAACCTTTAATGTAAAGGCGGCAAAACTGGCAGCGGAAGAATATACAAAACAGAATCGTCAGATTGAAATCATAGTGGAAACGAAGGAGCGGGAAGAAATTCTGTCCAGTATTAAGAACAGCCTGTCAGCAAAGGCGTATGATAAGCTGCCTGATATCATCATGCTGGAAGATTATGATGTTCAGGGGATGCTTTTATTGTATGAGGAAGAATTTGTAAATCTTGCGGATGTGACCGAATACAATAAATTTTCAGATTATAAGACCAGACTTTGCACAATGAATGGGAACATGTATGGGATTCCCTTTGACAGTGGTGCGGCGGCGTTATTTTATCGTATCGACCTGCTGGAACAGGCGGGATTTTGCGAGAAGGATATGCAGTATCTGACATGGGACAGATTTATAGAGATTGGAATGGAGGTCTATGAAAAGACAGGATATGCCATGCTTACTTTGGATCCTTCTGATTTTCCGGTGATGCGGATTATTATGCAGAGCAGTGGCAGATGGTATGTTACACAGGATGGCAGCAGGGCGGATATCGAAGAAAATGCGGCACTTCAATCGGCGTTTGAAATATACAAAAGACTGATTGAAATGAATGTGGCAAGAGGCATGAATGGCTGGAATGAATTTATCTCAGCGTTTCAAAACGGAGAAGTCGTCTGTGTGCCAAGTGGAAGCTGGATTATCTCAAATATTAAAGAAGCAAAAGAGCAGGAAGGACTTTGGCGTGTGGCGCAAATACCTGTGATAGCAGAAAGTCAAACTCCGGCATCAAATGTGGGGGGAAGTTCATGGTTTGTACTGAAAAATTCTCAAAATTCTGAGGATGCAGCAAGATTTCTTATAGAGATGTTTGCCGAAAATGATGCGTTTCTTGATACGCTGATAACACAGACAGGAGTGATACCTGCTGTTAAAAATCCTTCTGTTTATACCAATTATGAAATGGAGGATGCGTTTTTTGGCGGGCAAAAGGTAACAAAATTTCTCACCAGTATTACAGATGAGATTCCCATAGTAAATTATGGAAATAAGACTTATGAGATTGAGGCGATTGTTGAGTCAGAATTTCAGAATGTGCTGATTGACGGGAATATAGATTTAGCACTGGAACGTGCGCAGATGAAGGCGGATGCCCTTGTCAGGGAGAGTGAATAATGTAAAAATGCCGTAGGGTGTAATAATGAAAAAAGTAGAAAATGTTTTAGATAAGTTATCATATGATACTACAGGAAAATAAAATGTACATTCGTAATAAATTATATAAGAAAAATTTTAATAAATACAGCAATATAACAAAGCTGTTAATGCGATTTTTAATAGCCGAAGTAATATTTAAGGTGAGCGACAAAATGTCGTCTACCTCAGTTTCGGTACAAAATACATATTGAATTACTTTCAGAATATACGTTTTTGCAGCGCGACAAAATGTCGTTTTGGATTCTCTGTTATGACAGCAAAATCATACGTGCAGAATGCACACTTGATTCTGCTGTTCTTTTTTTGCTCTGTCTATAACCAATTTTCATTTTTAATCAATTCATGGTCAATCCATGACAATGTATCATCTACCAGTTTCTGTTAGACTAATTTTACACGGAAACAGTACCAACTTCGTGAAAATAAATTTATCGGGAGGATTATCAGATGAAAGAACTTAACAGCATCAAAATCATTGCCATAGACCATGGCTGCAGCAACATCAAGACCGCAAACACAATCACGCCCACAGGCATTACAGCCTATGACACTGAACCAGTTTTCACAGGTAATATTTTAGAGTGCAACGGCAGATATTACCGGATCGGCGATGGACACAAAGAGTTTGTGTTAGACAAATGCATGGACGAGGATTATTATCTGCTGACCATGATGGGCATTGCAAGGGAGCTTCACAAGGAACAGCTTACACGGGCAGACGTTCACCTTGCCGCAGGACTTTCCCTCACATGGGTGCGCAGGCAGCGGGAGAATTTCAGGGCATATCTTATGACACAAGGTACAGGAGCAAAAAGCCGCTGATAGTCACCACAAACTTAACATTGAACGAAATCAAAAATCCCTGCGATTTAGTCCGAAGCAGAATTTATGACAGAATTTTTGAAGTATGCGTACCGTTAAAAATCAGCAGCCAGAACATACGGACAATCAATTGTGGAGCTAATTTTAAGGAAGCAGGAAACATTCTGTCACACCCTGAAAATGACACTAATGTCACATAGAATTAGTGCTGGTAAAGCTACAGATTTAATTATATAGCAATTTACCACCTTGAAGCAAAAGTTATCAGCCGCGGAACAGGGCGTTCTGTCGTAGCCGCTTCCGCCTATATGAGCTGTTCCAAGCTGTATAACGATTACGATGGCATAGAACACGATTACACACGGAAACACGGATTAGTCCATCAGGAAATCATGCTTCCGACAAATGCACCGACGGAATGGTCAGACAGGGAGAAATTATGGAACGCTGTTGAAGAAGCAGAAAAAACCAAGGACAGCAGGCTTACACGCGAATTTGTCGCGGCGCTCCCCATCGAGCTGTCCAAAGATGACTGGATTGACCTGTTGCGCCGATACATCAATGATAATTTTGTATCAGAAGGTATGTGTGCTGATTTTGCCATACATGACACAGACGGACATAACCCCCACGCACATATAATTTTAACGGTGCGTCCACTGGACGAAAACGGGAAATGGCAGTATAAAACAGAAAAAGAATACCTCTGTAAACGCAATGGGGAAGAAAAAGGCTTTACCGCTACCGAGTTCAAATCCGCACAGAAATCTGGCTGGGAAAAACAATACCAGTATAAAGTTGGCAGGAAAAAAGTATACATGACGCCATCCGAAGCAGATACAATAGGATATGAACGTGTATCAAAATATCCTAAGAGTACCAGATACGGAAGG
>DEPD01000042.1 GCA_002358575.1 Lachnospiraceae bacterium UBA3401
CGCTGGCTCCGACACCATGCAACAAGTGCATGGTGCGGGTATGAAAAGTAACGAAATCGCAACCTGTCTCATAATAATTTTATAAAAATCTACTTCTTTTTATATATCCCCTATGATAAAATAGGATATAATAAATCTATCAAACTATTATGATATAGGAAAGGTGATTATCTATGCAGGGAAGAATACACTCTTTAGAATCATTTGGAACCGTTGATGGTCCTGGCGTGCGTTATGTAGTGTTTGTTCAGGGTTGTCCTATGCGTTGTGCATACTGTCATAACCCAGATACATGGGAAATGAATGCAGGCACACTTATGGAACCAGAAGAAATACTGGAAAACTATGAGCGCAATAAACCGTTTTATAATGGTGGTGGCATCACAGTAACTGGTGGCGAGCCACTAATGCAAATTGACTTTTTGCTAGAACTTTTCACAATGGCACATGAGCGTGGCATTCACACATGCCTTGATACTTCTGGTATTGCTTACAGACCTAATGGAAATCCTGCGTGGCTTGCAAAATTGGACAGCCTTTGTGCAGTGACAAATCTTGTGATGCTTGACATTAAACATATTGATCCCCAGAAACATCAAGAACTGGTACTACAACCAAATGATGGCATTCTCGCGTTTGCAGAATATCTTGACAGTAAAAATGTTGAAATTTGGATTCGTCATGTTGTTGTTCCTGGTATTACGGACGATACCACAGACCTTCACAAATTGGGATACTTTATTGGCGGACTTAAAAATCTCAAAGCGCTCGATGTACTTCCCTATCATACTATGGGAAAGAAAAAATATGATGAACTTGGTATGAAATACCGTCTTGAAGGTGTACCCGAGATGGACAAAGGCAGGATTCCAGAACTCAAACAGCATATATTAAATGGTATCCGTGAACGGCGTGGTCTGCCGGTCAAATAAGGAGCCACACCCGTTTGTATTTATTTGGATACTTTCCAATAATTTATACATTTGACCTTGTATTTCACAACAATATATATTACAATAAAAATGTTGACAAGTACTTGTCAGAAGACAGTGAGTAGTAACAATCCAGCACAAATTTTGATACTTAACTTATGTTATACCAATCTATACATTGCTCTGGTGCGTTACAAAATAGCGATATGGTAAAAGGAGGATTTATACTATGGCATATCAGATTTCAGATGCATGTGTATCCTGTGGCGCTTGTGAGTCACAGTGCCCTGTTGGCGCTATCAGTATGGGAGATGGCAAGTTTGAGATTGATGCGGATAAATGCATCGATTGTGGCTCTTGCGCAGGCACATGCCCTACAGGCTCAATTGAGCAGGCATAATATAATCGAGTAGGAAAGATTTCTTCCCCTACTCATGCGCTGGGTGTCTGTCAGCTTGCTGACATATTTCATTTGGACGCCTGTGTGTATAAAAACAATCATAACCACCCGTCAAACGGGTGGTTTGCTTTGTGCCTATAAGCCGCTGTTACCGACCAGCGCCTAAAGACGCTGGCTTTTACTTCGTTCAAGTCACTACGCCCTTGACTCGTTGTCGCCCTTTAAAGGGCGTATGTAATGGTCAAGCATTTTTTAAGCCATACGTGCTACAAAAATGCTTGACCATTACACTTTTCTACATCAACTCTACTACTCTATTTTTGCCTCCACAGCCTTTCGGAAAAAATGAAATTCTTTCTTTGCCTTAGGCTCTCCTTTGTCTGCCTGCTTGTCCTTAGAACTGGGAAACAAGATTGTCTTTTCTTTATTTTTCTCTTTCTGTTTTGTATTCTTGCCACTATATTGTCTGAGCAGCTCATCAATCCGCTTATAGTACTCCTCATTGCGCTTATCCTCGACCTCACGCCTGCTGTTAACCCGCTCTTCGTCGCGCTCCTCCATCAGACGAAATTGATAGTCAAGCTCTTTACACAGGTCTCCTTTTACGTTCTGTGTGATGCGCTCTACCAGATGATCTTCCAACTCCTCATTGTTTTCAGCAACTGCATCCTTAATTAACTTCTGAAACAGATATTGCAAACGCATTGTTTGTTCCTTTGTCACCTCCTGCAACTGATTATCATTTGTATTTTTTGGCACCTCATCAAGCGACTTCATTTCTTTAATCTCAATCATATTGTTCATTCCGCCCACACTGTTTTCGTCTGTCTCTTTTTCCTCCTCCTTTACTCCATTTGCGTTGGCCTCATGTTTTTTGCCAAATCGCTCATTCCACTTTGCATCATCTGAATTTTTTAATGCTATCATCTTTGCATCTCCTAATCTTGATATTTTTGTCAACTGCTTTTGTGCAAATGGGTTATCTGTCCGCATATCCTCTCCTCCTTCGTGCGCAGACTGCACTTGATTCAGTATGGTTTTCACCGCTTTAAGCTGTAACCCTTGATCTTTCAGATTCTTAATTTCAATGAATCTGTCAATATCTTCCTGCGTATATATCCTATGACCCTGCTCATTTCGTCCAATAGAGAGTTCCAGTTCCTCTTCCCAGTATCTTAGAACATGTGTTTCAACACGAACTTCTTTTGCAGCTTCGTTGATCAAATACTTTTCCTTCACCACTTTGAAAACTCCTTTCCTGTCGTATCTAATACAATAGTGTCGATAATATATGTAAAAAGAGGACCAGGTTTCCCTGTCCTCTTTCGTATTTTATGTGTACGAGTGTCCAAGTAAAATATGTCAGCAAACTGACAGACACCTACTTCACCAAATTTGCAAACTGCGTATAATCTGGCAACCATGCAAGGTTAATCGTGCCAATCGCACCATTTCTCTGCTTGGCAATAATAATCTCAGCCACATTCTTAAGCTCTGTATCTTTATTGTAATAGTCATCACGATAGATAAACATCACCACATCTGCGTCCTGTTCAATGGCACCCGATTCTCTTAAGTCAGAAAGCATCGGTCTGTGATCTGGTCTCTGTTCCACTGCACGCGACAACTGCGATAATGCTATCACCGGCACATGAAGTTCTCGCGCCAATGCTTTGAGTGACCTTGATATATCTGAAATTTCCTGCTGCCTTGATTCTATTTTTCCAGAACCTGTCATTAACTGCAAGTAATCAATAATAATCATTTTCAGATCGTATTCTAATTTAAATTTCCTGCATTTAGAGCGAAGTTCTCCAATACTAATACCTGGTGTATCATCAATCAAAAGTCCCGACCGGCCTATCACATCCGCACTCTCAATTAAGCGTTCCCACTCATCATCCTTCATATTTCCAGTTCTGATAGCCTGTGAGTTCACTTTTGATTCCAGAGATAACAGGCGATTTACCAACTGTTCTTTTGACATTTCAAGCGAAAATATTACGACAGACTGATTGTTATGAAATGCCACATGCTGCGCAATATTCAGCACAAACGCAGTCTTGCCCATCGAAGGGCGCGCCGCAATTAATATCAAATCCGAAGGCTGCATGCCAGCAGTTTTATAATCTAAATCCAAAAATCCCGTTGCGATTCCGGTCACTGCCCCTTTATTTTTGGATGCCTCCTCAATTAAGTTCATCGCATTCATGACAATCTGCCTAATCGGCACAAAATCACCGCTGTTGCGCTTTTGTATAATATCAAATATGCTTTTTTCAGAAGTCTCCAAAATAGACTCTAACGAATCCTTCTGTGCATAACAGGTATTTGCAATGTCCTCATTGACACGAATCAGTTTTCTAAGGACAGCTTTTTCCGCCACAATCTGCACATAATGTTTAATATATGCGGAAGTTGGCAATGTTGCCATCACATCTTTTATATACTCAAGACTGTAGATCTCAGGCGGTGCTCCTTTCTCTTTTAGACGCTCTTGCAATGTCACAAGGTCAACGGGTTTTGCCTCGTCATTTAATTCCACCATCGCATCAAAAAGAATACCATACTGCTTCCCGTAAAAATCTTCCCCACTAATCTGTTCACTTGCGATTGTGATTGCTTCTTTGTCCATCAACATAGAACCAATCACTGACTGCTCTGCCTCAATGCTGTGTGGCAGGACCCTTTTTAAAACCGCCTCATCCATTTCTGGCATCGCTCAACCTCCTAGACACACGCAACGTGCACTTTGAGTTTTGCTGATACCTTCGGATGAAGCTTTACAGTGACCTCATGGATTCCAGCCGTTTTAATCGGGTCACTAAGCTGTATTTTTTTCTTATCAATCTCTTTAGAAAACTGATCTGCCACTGCCTTTGCAATTTCCTTGGACGACACAGAACCAAACGTCCTTCCGCCCTCTCCACCTTTAATCTCCATCTGAACTGTCATCTTCTCAATCTCTGTGGCCAACGCCTGTGCTGCCTCATACTGCTCTCTTGCAAGCTTCTCTTCATTCTTCTTTTGAAGTTTTAGTGTATTCATGTTTGCATCAGTCGCTTCCACACCAAGTTTCTTTGGAATAATAAAATTCTTGGCATAACCTTCTTTAACTTCTATCAGATCTCCTTTTTTTCCTACAGATTTTACATCCTCCAACAATATTATTTTCATGCTGCTTTTATCCTTTCTCGTTTTTTACAGAAAAACCTGTCTCTATAACTAAATTGCGCCCTCTTCCAGCATTTGGTTCAGCGTCTCTTTCACAACAAACACCGCACGCTCTGGAGTGGTATCTGTCAACTGCGCTCCCGCAATGTTCATATGCCCGCCTCCGCCAAGACGCTCCATAATAATCTGTACATTAACCTCGTCAATGGAGCGTGCCGAGATATAGATTTTTCCATTGTATTCTGTCATCACAAAACTTGCCTTGATCCCATTGATGCCAAGCAGCTCATTTGCAGCTTGCGCACCAATCTCTGTTGGACTCTCCAGCCCTTCCGCTGGACAGATTCCCATTGCATAAGCATTTTTATAAATCTCTGCATTGCGGATTGTCTCCGCTTTCGCTTTGTATTCCAACGCCCCGTCTCGAAACATCTTTCTAACTCTGGTTACATCGGCTCCGTACCGCCGCAAAAATGCCGCGGCCTCAAATGTTCTAACACCTGTCTTTGCTGTAAAATTATTCGTGTCCACCATAATGCCAGAATACATGCAATCCGCCTCATTACTTCGCACTTTCACGGTGCCTGCTATGTATTGAAGCACCTCAGCTACCATTTCACAGGTACTGGATGCATAAGGCTCCACATACGAAAGAGTCGCGTTCTCAATCACTTCAGAACTCTGTCTATGATGGTCTAAAACAACTACTGTCTTACAGCTTCTAATCAAGTCTGGACATTCTGTAATGCTCGGCTTATTCACATCCACAACCACCAGCACTGTACTGTTATCAGCACTTTCTAGTGCTTCCGTACTACCAATAATAAAATCCTCTTCATAGACACTTCTATCTCGGAAAAGCTCTGCCAGCGGCTTCACAGAACTTGTTATATCGTTGATAACAATATGGGGTTTTCTGCCAAGTGCCCTTGCAATACAACTAATACCAACCGCTGCACCAAATGCATCTGCATCTGCCAGACGATGCCCCATAATTAACACCTTGTCCTTGCTTGTAATAATTTCTTGAAGAGCATTCGCTTTGACGCGCGCTTTCACACGTGTATTCTTTTCAATCTGTTGACTCTTTCCGCCATAGTACACAATTGAATCTGGGGATTTCACAATCGCTTGATCACCGCCGCGCCCGAGTGCTAAATCTATTGCAGTGCGCGCAAACTCCGCATTCTGAGCATATGTCGGCGCGTCAACCCCCACACCGATGCTCACAGTCACTGCCATCTCATTTCCAATATTGACGGTCTTGACATCTTCTAGCAATTCAAAGCGTGATTCTTTTAATGTCATCAACGCTTTCTTGCGCATAATCACCAAGTACTTGTCCTTCTCAGTTTTTCTGACAATACCATCTATCGATGTAATATACTTGTTAATCTTTCTGTCAATTAACGCCATCAGTAAGGACCGCCTGACATCCTCCACACTCTCAAGCGCTTCATCATAATTATCAATGTAAATCATTCCTATGACAACACTCTGATCATCACATTCCTTCAACGCATGTTTCAGCGCTGTCTCATCAAAAAGATATCCTGCAATCAGAAAATTTTCATTTCCTGCATTCTCCACCACCTCTGTGTTATCCAACACATCATCTATGGATATTCGCTTCATCCGAAAGATGTATTCATGGCCCTCATAAGAAAGTTCCATCTCCGCATCTTGTTCAAAGCCAAGCTTTTCCTTTGTGATTGTCGAAAATACTGTGGTGATTGATTTTCGATATCCCTTTTCCTTATGTACCACCTGCTCAAAGGCTGCGTTCGTCCATATAATTCTGCCTTCCTCATCCATAAGTACATGTGGCAGTTCCAAATGACGCAGCAATGTTCGCTGAATTTGTCCATATTGCGTCGCAAAATTTATAAATTCATTCATAATTACAGGCTTATTTTTGTATAATAGTATCGTCATAGTGATCAGGTATACTAGCAGGAACCCAGAAACACAGATTCCCGCCTTTATATTTAGGAAGTAGATAACCACATTGACCATTGCCAACAATATCCCTAGTATCAGGGTCGTTTGCAGGTATGATTTCAGATGTCCCTTTAATTTCACTTTCTGCTTCATGTATGATACCTCCCGTAAATGCGTTTCGGGATGATTTTAATTACGCATATGATTAGTATATCATTAATTTAACAAAAGTTCCATAGCAGATTTTGTCTCTTAAGGTCACAAAGATAAATTTTGTGCAGTAATACTAATAACATTTAATATTATCTCCACTATCTTCTCCATATCCTCGACACATGCAAATTCATTTCTGCCATGATGTCCCTCTGACCCCGTACATATATTCGGGCATAAAAGTCCATTGAAAGACAGTCTCGCTCCGTCTGTTCCACCTCGAATTGCAGAGATCCTAGGCACAACGCCTGCCTGTTCCATCGCGGCTACCATGTCGTCCACAATCTGCATCTTCTGCTCAATCATCTCACGCATATTACAGTAATTATTTGTCATTTCTATCTGAAATGTACCTGCACCATACTTTTCCTCTAGTGTTTTTGCAGTCTTCAAAAAAATAGCTTTTCGCTCCTCAAATTTTGTTCTGTCATGATCGCGAATAATGTATTGCACCACTGCCTGCTCAACAGTTCCCTTTATATTATCCACATGATAAAAACCCTCATATCCCTCTGTGTTCTCTGGGCACTCATCTGGAAGCATTGCATGAAATTCATATGCAAGCTTAATTGCATTTTTCATAATATTCTTGGCATAACCAGGGTGTACGCTCTTTCCAGTAATTGTCAGCACTGCACCCGCAGCGTGAAAACACTCATAGCTCATATCGCCAAGCATTCCACCATCCACTGTATAGGCATAGTCTGCGCCAAATCCTTCAATATCAAAAAATGCAACACCGTTGCCAACTTCTTCGTCCGGTGTAAATCCAATACAAATCTTTCCATGCTTTATTTCTGGGTGTGTCAACAAATGCTTTGCCGCTGCCATAATCTCAGCAACTCCTGCCTTGTCATCTCCGCCAAGCAGTGTATTTCCATCTGTCACAATCAGGCACTTGCCCTTACACTCCTTCAGCATAGGAAATTCAGATACACGAGTCACAATATTTTTCTCTTGGTTTAGAACAATATCATTCCCATCATAATTCTCAATCATTCTTGGATTTATATTCTCACCACTCACCGCCGGCGCAGTATCCATATGCGCAATAAAACCAATCGCTGGAACATCTTTCCCTTCCTCCATATTGGAAGGAATCATTGCATACACATAACAATGTTCCTCATCATATCGAACATTATCTGCGCCGAGCGCTGTCAGTTCTTGATACAGCAGCTTTGCCAACGTTCTTTGTTTCTCTGTGGAAGGCACCTGCTCTGATGTTTCCTCCAACGATTGGGTATCAATCTTCACATATCTTAAAAAATTTTCCACCACTGTTGAATATGCCATTTTTTCACTCCTTTATCATTTTATTTTTTAGTATACGACTCTTTTCTCAAAATAATAATATATAACTATAAATGAGTAAATTTCAAATACTTACTAAATTTCATTTTTGTGCAATTTTCGGATTTGTTCATTTATAGTACACAATCATCAAATTAAGTAATTTAGCACCCGTATACACAGGTCTGTGCACAAAAAAGACCAATGAATCCTGCTGCTGTTAACAGTTCATTGGTCTCTTATTCTTTGCAGCTTATCAACGATTAACAGGAAGCCGAAAGTTGTACTGTTATCATTAATCAATCGTATATGGCATCAACGCAATGTGACGTGCTCTCTTGATTGCCACTGTGAGCGCTCTCTGATGTTTCGCGCAGTTTCCTGTAATCCGTCTTGGCAGAATCTTACCTCTCTCAGATACATACCTCTTTAACTTCGCTGTATCCTTGTAGTCAATTACATTATCCTTACCGCAAAATACACAAACTTTTTTTCTTCTGCGGATTCCGCCTCTTCTCTTCATTGGAGAATCAGCTTTTTCAGTTTTATTAAAAGCCATGATAAAGCCTCCTATTCTATCAATCTTTTCAAAATAGACTCTTAGTTAAATGGCAGTTCTTCATCAATTCCGTCTGGAATATTCATGAATCCATCTCCTGCAGACATTGGTGCTGCGGGCTGGCTGCCTCCTCCTCCGAAGCCACTTCCATAATTTCCATAGCTGCCATCGGAGTTGCTACTATTGTTCTTGCTCTCTGCAAATTCCTGATCGTCAACAATAACCTCCGTGGTGTACACTTTCACGCCATCTTTGTTAGTATAGCTTCCGGTCTGAATTCGTCCAGATACTGCAATCTTTGTTCCCTTGCGGAAATATTTCTCCGCAAACTCACCAGCTTTTCCAAACGCAACACAGGGAATAAAATCTGCTGTATTCTCATCATTGCCGCGATTATATCTCCGGTCCACTGCAAGTGTATACCGCGCGATTGCCATCTGGTTCTCTCCCTGTGTATAACGCACTTCAGGGTCTCTTGTCAAACGTCCCATTAAAACTACTTTATTCATATATTCAGCTTCTCCATCTACCGCTCTGCACTATATCAAGCACAGACGTGTTTTCTATTTCTCGTCTTGTCTAACGCACAAATATCTAACAACATTCTCCATGAGACGGATTCTTGATTCAATCTCAGCAGGAACAGTTGCCTCGCTATCAAACTGAATGAAATAATAGAAAGCTTCTCTCATCTTGCGCACTTCATAAGCAAGTCTCTTCTTGCCCCACTCGTCCACGTTTGTGATTGTGCCGCCATGTTTTGTAACCATGTTCTTAACCCTCTCAATGGTGGCTGCTCTCTCATCATCCTCAAGCTTTGCGCTGACAACAACGGCTAATTCATACTTGTTCATTTTGCTACCTCCTTTTGGTCTCTGGCCTCTTCCCTGAGAAGAAGCAAGGATTTATATATCACGAACATTTATGATACTATATTTTTCCTAAATTTACAAGCCTTTTTGTGATATTTTATAATTTTTTTCTTAATCCCTTTGTACTCTTCTCCACCTGACGCCGCGGAAGCATTACCTGATGCCCACATCCTGTACATTTCAGCCGAAAGTCTGCACCGACACGCAAAATTTCCCACTCCTGACTTCCACAAGGGTGCGGTTTTTTTAATTTCACAATATCGCCAATCTCATACTCCAATCCCATGTCTACGCTCACTTTTCTATATAATATTTTTATAAAAAATTTTATTCATGCAAGTCAAGTTGTGAGAATACTTCACCAATACTTCCTGTAATTACCAAGTCCGCCGTGGTATCACGCTGTGTTGGCGTCTTATTTATAAGCACAAGTTTATTCCCCTGATAGTAATCAATCAGTCCCGCTGCTGGATACACTGCAAGCGATGTACCGCCGATAATCAACATGTCCGCATCACTGATAACACGCACCGCCTCCTGTAATGTATGCTGGTCGAGCCCCTCCTCATACAAAACCACATCAGGCTTAATTCTGCCGCCGCACGCGCAAGTAGGAATGCCAGTACTGTTCATAATTTCCTGCACATCATAAAACTTATGGCACTTTTCACAGTAATTGCGCAATACACTGCCGTGAAGTTCAAGCACCTTCTTGCTGCCCGCTGCTTGGTGCAATCCATCAATATTCTGTGTCACAACCGCGGTAAGTTTTCCCAGCGCCTCCAACTTCGCCAACACTTTATGCGCCGTGTTTGGCTCTGCGCCAAGAAAAAGCATCTTATCGCGATAAAATCGGAAAAATTCCTCTGGTCTTTTCTTATAAAAAGTATGACTTAGAATCGTTTCTGGCGGATAATCATATTTTTGGTTATAGAGACCATCAACGCTGCGAAAATCTGGTATCCCGCTTTCTGTTGAAACCCCCGCTCCGCCAAAAAAGACAATTTTGTGACTTTCATCAATCATGTGCTGTAATGTTTCAATTTCTTTGCTCATGCAATCTCTCCTTTCATAAGAAGCTCTTTCAATACTGTAAAACAACTTCCAAAAAGTTCCTTAACAAAACCATAGCAGTTCTGATAATCCGTTGAAAAAACCTACCATGTCTTAAACGAGATATTCAAATCTACATTGTTTCCAATGCCGTCCACTCTGCCTTTTTCTGTGTACTGCCAGCAGCTCACATCATAGGGCATATACATATAATCATCATAAAATGCATACCATTTTTCATAGCCATTTAATCTTGTCATATCAAGCAACCGCGTAAAACATACAACATTTCCATAAATCATTGGTTGATAGCCCGCCGCTTTAATGGCCTCACAAAAGGCGATTGTAATATCTGTGCGTTGTTCTTGCGTCAACTGGTCTGCGCGTCCCTTTCCGCCAGAAATCCGCTCCACATCAAACACAATTGGACAAGACACTTGATAATTGGCGAGATTTTGTATGACAAACGCAGCTTCCTCCTGCGCCTCTTCAACAGTAATTGCCTGTGTAAAAAAGTATACGCCTGCACCGACACCTGCACTGTTTGCGCCCTTCATATTCGCATCATAAAACTCATCCAGCACAAGCTTTCCAGACTCATATCCCCGCAGTCCAAGTCGAATGAAAGCATATTCAATCCCTTCTTCTTTGACGGCTCCCCAGTCAATATTACCCTGATATTTTGACACGTCGATTCCCTTATGCGAGGTCACAATTCCATTTTCCACGTACTGCATCAGCCCCTCTTCCGTTTTCTGGAAGTTCTCAGCCAGAAGATTATGCTTGTTCACCCCTTCCAACACCGGTGCAAACACATATTCCTCTTCAAAACTATAAATTAAATTTTCTGGAAAAAAAGAACGCAGCATCTTAAGTGGGCTTCCGTCTTCCCCAGTCACAAGTGCTTTCATCCGTTCCTTGATAGACTGTTCTACCTCCGCCTCTTTAGACTGCATTAGCGCTGCTATCGTCGCAGCATCTGCATCTCCCATACTGTCCTCGCCAGCAGTTGCAGCCCCACTGACAGCCTCACTGTCCTGTGTGGAAACAGACACATCCTGGTTGGGCATACCTGGCTCCTGATTGTCAGATGTTCTATTTTCCACATCCACCGACAGTACTGGCAAAGTCTGATCAGTAAACACAAGTTCTTTCTCTCCTTGAAGCTGACTCACCTCCTCGACTTTCTGTACATATAATAATCCCATTGTGCCCGCAAAAGTCAATGAAATAATTGTCACAATAATAAGTAATATAATAATAGTATGTAATGTCCTAATTCGTCTTGTCTGCATTCTCTTCCTCCAACTACTACTTTTCAGGCAATAAAATAACCGCTTTTATATTCCTAAATCGCACAAAAATCCTCCTCTTACAGTCTACACTAAAACAAGAGGATATGCAAGAAGCGCAAAACTTTTTACCACTTTCCATAAGAACATGTATTGTTTTGAATAACTGCGCGCAATTCCACAAAGCATCCACAAGCTCTGCACATACCTGCCTCAAGATAATCGCATGTCTTACATACAGACAGGCGCTCTTCATAGAGCGCCTGATCTGCTTTGATATCCTCATCTAGTCTCTGGATATAGTCATATAGATTATCCATGTAGGCTTCCTTGTCCATCTCACGCAAAAGACATTTCCGGCAGTGCCTTTTATTACCTGCCTCTATGCTTTCCATCTCCAAGGTTATCCCCTCCATGTATCTGCCACAAAACGACATTTTTATTTTATACGAAACTGCACAACACTGCACGCGGGCATTGTAAATGTAATGCCTCTGTCAGTGATCTTGAAATCCTTAAACGCAACTTCCTTCACATTATCTGGATTTTCAAAAGTATTATATGCATCCATCTTATTGGTGACAATTGCGGCCGAAACATCACTTGGCTGAAGTTCCATAAAGAAAACTTCTATCTCCTCGCTGTCTGTAACAGACAGATTGTTGAGTGTGATTGTCACAACACCATCCTTGTCCACAGAAACCGACTCATGAAGATTTGGAACCATATAGTCTTCTTCCTCGCCAATCTGTTTTGTACCTGCCAGATAGCTTTCCACAAGTTCTGCATCCTGGTGATATTTGTACATATGAAATACATGATAAGTTGGTGTAAGTAACATTTTGGGTCCATCTGTGAGAATCACCGCCTGCAATACATTAACAAGCTGTGCAATATTTGCCATCTTCACACGGTCACAATGTTTATTGAACACATTCAATGAAAGTCCTGCCACAAGCGCGTCACGCATTGTATTCTGCTGATACAAAAAGCCTGGATTGGTACCTGGCTCACAGGTAAACCAAGTTCCCCACTCATCACAAATCAATCCAATTTTCTTTTCCGGATCAAACTTGTCCATAATTGTAGTGTGCATCCGAATCAGTTCTTCTATATAAAGAGCTTTGTACAATGTCTTATACCATGTTTTCTCATCAAATATGGTAGCACTGCCCTTCTTCTCCCAACCTTCTGGATGCACATAGTAATGCATAGAAAGCCCGTCCATATAACCATGCGAATTTTCTGCCGCATTTTCATAGCAAGTCTTTAATACTTCCTCTGTCCAGTAGGTATCATCCACGTTTGGTCCACCACAAATTTTAAAAATATGCTGGTCTTTTTTATAAGTGCGTACAAAGGTTTGATATCTTCTGTAAAGGTTTGCATAGTATCCTGGTGTCATATTACCGCCACAGCCCCAATTTTCATTGCCAACACCAAAATAATCAATCTTCCACGGCTTCTCGCGCCCATTCTTTTTTCTAAGTTCTGTCATGCGGGATACACCATCAAAAGTCATATATTCAACCCACTCTGACATCTCCTCCACGGTTCCACTTCCAACATTGCCATTAATATATGTCTTGCAGCCAATCTGAGCACACAGCTCAAAAAACTCGTGTGTGCCAAAACTGTTGTCTTCTGTCACATCACCCCAGTGTGTATTGACCATTTTCTTTCTGGATTCCTTTGGACCAATTCCGTCCATCCAATGATACTCGTCCGCAAAGCATCCGCCTGGCCAGCGTAGTACAGGAAGCTTCATCTCGCGAAGCGCCGCCACAACGTCATTTCTCATTCCTTTTGTATTAGGAATCTCTGAATCCTCACCTACATAGAGTCCTTCGTAGATACAGCGCCCGAGATGCTCCGAGAAATTACCGTAAATCTCTGCATTAATATGTCCCTTTTGATTTTTCTCATTAATATAAAGCTTCGCCATTTTTTTAATGCCTCCTAAATTTATAAGTTATATTTAATTGTTTTTGTAGTCAAATACAGGTTTGCCATTCTCCCATTTGATCTTCATCAGCATCGTATGTCTGTTGGGATTATATAATGGGTCTCCCTCAATCTCATGCTCCTTGCGGGCATGATACACCAAAATATCATTTCCCTCTTCATCCACCGTAAAGGAATTATGCCCTGGTCCATACAACTCTATGGAAGGATCAGATTTTAATACCGGATAGCGCTCCTTTTTCCATGACAATGGATCTAGCAAATCCGCACCACTTTCCGCTGTAAGCATTCCCATACAGTAAGGTGCTCCTGTCTCACTTGCAGAGTATGTCATAAATATTTTTCCATCCTTTTTTATGACAGCCGGACCTTCATTCACCCAGAATCCAATACGCTCCCAATCATAGTCTGGTGTGGTCAAAAGTACTTGCACTGTCTTTAACTTGTTTGGTGTATCCATCTCAGCGATATAGAGATTAGAAATCTGCTTGCCTACACCGACTTTTTCTGCCCACACATAATAGCGTTTTCCTTGGTCCTCAAAAACTGTAGCATCCAATGAAAATGCTCGGAAAGAAAATTCGTCGTCATCCGCACACTGCATCATGCCAAGTTCCTTCCATATGCCGTTTATGGGATCTTCATCGGCACATTCTAGCACATAAGGACGTATTTTGCAAAAATCTTCCCCATCCTCACCCCCAGCAAAATAAATGTACCATTTACCATTTAAATGATGAAGCTCTGGAGCCCAAATATATTCACTCATTGGTCCCGTTAAATGTTTCTGCCAGATTGTAACCTCCTCTGCATCTGCAATTCCTGCAAGTGTATCCGCACACCGCAGTACAATTCTGTCATATGCTGGCACAGAAGCTGTAAAATAATACTTTCCGTTATTGTGTCTACAGATAAAAGGATCTGCTCTTTGTAGAATCCACGGCTCATTATATTTCAATTGTGTATCCAATTGATTTACCTCCTTCATCCTGATATTTTATTTTTGTAAAAAATAAAATATTTCAGTATTATTTAAATTATAATGGTTTTTGTATTTTTTGCAATACATTTTTATGGATTCTAGTCTTTTCGTTAAATTACCTATTTTTTCATAAAAAACTTATTTATTTTTCACAAAATTTAACTGCAATTTGCCAACCATTTGCTGCACTTTTGGACTGCCAACCTCAAGATAAAATTTTCTGTCTGTTTTGTCAATTTTCTGTAAAATCCGTTGTAGTTTTTCCTCCCATGTAGCACTTCGCTCAAATTCCATGCGCGCTGTGCGAACTCCTCTGTAAACTGTATGTGTTGTAAAATATAGTACTATAACATTATCTGACAATTTAAATTTCCAGCAAGATATTTCTGTCTCCACCAATATAACACCATTTTTTGCAACCTTTCCATCATAACCAACCTCTGCAATCTGATTTTGAATCTGCTGATTCTGCTCCTGACACAACCGTTTGCTCAACTGCGAAAAAATATGTGCTGAGAAATATAAAAATAATCCTCTTCAATAAGTCCATGAAAAAATAAAGCGCCCATCTTCCTTTTGCCCGATATACACAGTTTGTGAAAAAGCCTTACTAGCAATTGCATATAGTAAAGCGGCGTGTTTAATTGCTCTACCTCACACCGAAGGCTCAGCATTTTCACCGCCCATGAGATTCGATCACTCTTCATAGGCATTCCTGCCGTCATGCTGTCAAATAGCTTCTGCACATACACAGTTTTCAAACGTTTTTTGACTTCTCATCTATTTGAGAACAAAAATGAACAATTATCTTCCGAATCTCCTTATTCCACAAAACCAAGCAATCATGTCCGCTATACCATTTGTGAAACTTTTCCCTTGCTTCTGCTCTGCAACCAACGCCTTTCCCTGCTCAAAATGTTTCTCAGAACGCATATACCCATTTGATTGTTCCAGCAAAAATCGAAAGATATGTACTGTATGCAGATTCTCATCAAGCGAAATTGCCGCAGTCTCTGACACACTATATCGCAGTTTTTTCTGCGCAGTCCCACACTCCATTCCATCTCAACAACTGCATATTTCATAATTTGTCCCTTTTTTCTTCTGCTATCAGACACAGTTCCTCTATGAGATTTGGTATATTCTGCCTTGGGTGTGGGAAATATTGTTTCACAAAATCCATCTATTCTTTCAACTGGTTATATTTTCTGCACTTGTCCACCACACTCCCCATCAATACAGCCGATAAACTTACAAATGCCATCTCTGCCCGATGTTTTTCTGTGATAAACACTTTCTGGTCTGTCCGACTTACAATATATAATTTATTTTTCTATTTTAATATTGGGGATTTTCTATTTCACTATAGCAATTTTTTATATGCCTGTAAATGTACCCAATCTCGATTTGCATGTAATAGTTCGTTCTTTTCACACCGACACCATGCACCTGTTGTATGGTGTCGGAGCCAGCGCCAAAATGCCTGTTCTGTGGCATTTTGTGTGCATCAATTGTTACAATTCACACCAAATTATCATAAATCAATACGAAATCCGGCGTGGGTGCGAATTGTAACAACAGTTCAGATTCCTTTTCATGGATCAGGAATACGCATAAACTGCAGATTCCGTGATAACATGATTTAGCTTACAACAGACATACTCTTGTCAACACTGGATTTTCAATGACATTGTGATAACAATATTTTTGTGAAATATAAAAAACCTCGAATCAATCGAGGTTCTTCAAGGCGACTAACGGATTTGAACCGATGATCAGGGAGTTGCAGTCCCACGCCTTACCACTTGGCTAAGTCGCCATACAATATTATATGCAAGAATAAAAAATTTATGCTAAAATATAAACTCCCCGAGTAGGGCTCGA
>DEPD01000043.1 GCA_002358575.1 Lachnospiraceae bacterium UBA3401
CACTTATTTTCCTGCAATTCCATATGGGCACTTAAAGGAAGATTTGTCAATAAAGTTTAGGAGTGTCCAGAGAAAGATTGGAGGTTTTTGTATGAATACAGAAATAAAAAGAGTAAAAAGAGAACTACAATGTAAAGGGACGATTATAAATTATTACAAAGATACTGTAATCCTGCCAGATGGCAAAACAGAACAGTATGATTTTATAGGGCATAATGGTGCTGCAGCGGCAGTTGGTGTGCTGAATGATGGTAGGATTGTGATGGTCAGACAATATCGCAACGCCTTGGATAGATTTACATTGGAGATACCTGCTGGCGGGTTGAATCCCGAGGAGCCGACAATTGATGCGGCGGCGAGAGAATTGGAAGAGGAGACGGGCTATCGGTGCCAAAAGATTGAGAAGTTACTTACAATTCGTACAACAATAGCATTTTGCAATGAGAAGATTGATATATATGTGGCTACAGACCTGCAAAAAACGACACAGCATCTCGATGAAGATGAATTTGTAAATGTAGAAATTTATACGATTGAGGAACTTGAACAAATGATCTATGATGGGACGATTGAAGATGCGAAAACAATCGCAGCAATTTTGGCATATAAAAATAAAGAACAGTAAACTTTCATAAAGTGACAGAGTAGTCCATATATTAAAGTAAGGAGTAACTGTGTGGGTGAAATGTTGGATGAACAAGTTTGATGTGGAAGAACAGACGGAGGAGCAAGCTGTATGCAGTGTTGAACAGGACAGGGACACATATATTGATTATAGAAAGCTGCATTATAAAAATACGATGCTTGATAACAGGGTACTTGTATTTCTTACAGGGTTTTGTATAGGCATGGTATTTTTTTATTTATCGGGTGGGCAGAATACAGGAGGCAAAAGTCTATTGGATAGAGAACATCTGTTGTTATTGCAGAGTTTTGAAGTTAATCAGTCAGAATTTTTAATGTATACCTTAGGACTTCGCGTAAAACAACTTCTTTTTATGGTAATTTGTGTTTTGAGTAGTATTGGCGGCTTGCTGGCATATTCCATTATGGGCTGGTGTGGATTTGAAGTTGGGCTGCTGATTTTTTCATTGGTATATCAGTATGGGGTAAAAGGGATTTTCTTGACATTCTCAATGTTTTTGCCGCATGGTATTTTTTACTGTATGGTCTTTTTGATTGTGTTTCGGAAGTACTGGTCAAGTAACACAAAATGTTGTCATAATGAGGAGACCATAAAAAATAAAAAGTTCCATCAAAGAATGGAGAACGTCAAAGCAATTTTGTTGGTCTTGTTGATTTTTGGCGTTGGTATATTGTGTGAAATCTATATAAATCCCGAGATTATGCGGAAAATGGCATTGTTTTTCTAATGAATAAACAATTGTAAAAATAGGAATAATAGGTACAATTTACAACTAAAAATAAAGTTATTTGAAAATTTTTAAAAAATTTTTTAAATTTTCTGAAAAAACATTTGATTTTATGTAAAATTCAATATATAATAGAAGCAGGCATAAGGGGTAAATTAAATCTTTTAGGAGGTTTTTCAAAATTTATGGAAAAAGAAATTAATAATTTTATTTCTTATTTACATAATATAAAGAAAACTTCTAATAATACTGAATTATCGTACAAAAGGGATTTAGGCAAGCTGCGCCAGTATTTAGAAGAAAAAGGTATCAAAGATGTGAATGGCATCACATCAGAGAACCTGAAATCCTATATTGTGTATTTAGGTGACAATCATTTTGCGGCTGCAACCATATCCAGAAACGTCGCTTCTATAAAGGCTTTCTTTCATTATCTGTGCAAGGAGGGCATACTAGAAAAAGATGTGTCTGATGGGTTGAAAGCGCCGAAGATTGAGAAAAAGATGCCTGAGATTTTAACTCCAGAGGAAGTTATTTGGCTTCTGGAACAGCCAAAGGGAGATACTCCCAAGGAAATTCGCGATAAGGCAATGTTGGAGCTTTTATACGCGACAGGAATCCGCGTTACGGAACTGATTACCCTAAAGGTTTCCGATGTGAATATGCAGATGGGTTTTATTATCTGTAGAGATGCCAGCAGAGAGAGAGTGATTCCGTTCGGAGCTGCTGCAAAAAAAGCAATGACAAATTATCTGGAGAAAGCGCGTGATGTAATGCTTTTTGATTTGCATTCGGACATCCTGTTTGTGAATTGTTCGGGACAGCCCATGAGCAGACAGGGATTTTGGAAGTTAATCAAATATTATGCAAAGAAAGCCGGTATTGTGGCTGACATTACACCACATACACTCCGCCATTCTTTTGCTGCGCACTTGGTAGAGAATGGTGCAGATTTAAGAAGTGTTCAGGAGATGCTTGGGCATTCCGATATTTCGACGACACAGGTGTATACGAATTTGACACACAACCGTATTCGGGAAGTGTACGCAAAAGCGCATCCAAGAGGGTAAGACGGCATTGAAAAATCCACTCTTTCAAAGATTGAAAAGAGTGGATTTTTTATGCACACGATTCTTTCTTACTCCATTCTCTTAAATAAAATCTGCAATTCTATAAATTAAATCTTCCGTGTCTTTCCAGCCAAGACAAGGGTCTGTGATAGATTTTCCATAAATATGTTCTCCAATCTTTTGGCACCCTTCCTTAATGTAGCTTTCGACCATAACACCTTTCACTAGATTTGCCAGATCGTCGTTTGTGCGACGGGAGTGCATAATTTCGTGGACAATGCGAATTTGTTCCTTAAATTGTTTGTTGGAATTACTATGGTTCGCATCGACGATACATGCCCGATTTACAAGGTCACGCTCGTTGTATTTTTCTAATAGAAACATGAGATCTTCATAGTGGTAATTTGGTATATTGTTGCCGTGTTTGTTGACCGCACCGCGCAAAATAGTGTGTGCGAGTGGGTTTCCAGTGGTGTTGACTTCCCAGCCGCGATAAATAAAAGGATGTGGATGCTGTGCGGCATACACAGAGTTGAGCATCACGCTCAAGTCGCCACTTGTCGGATTTTTCATTCCAGCGGGCACATCAAAACCACTGACAACAAGCCGATGCTGCTGGTCCTCCACAGAACGGGCGCCAATTGCTACATAAGAAAGAATATCAGATACATAACCCCAATTTTCGGGATAGAGCATCTCGTCTGCGGCGGTGAGTCCAGACTCGCTCATAACGCGCAGTTGCATTTTTCTCATCGCGATAATGCCTTTGAGAAAGTCGGTCCCTTTTTCAGGATCAGGCTGGTGTACGATACCTTTGTAGCCATCACCAGTTGTCCGTGGCTTATTGGTGTATATTCGCGGAATAAGGATTAGCTTATCATTAACCTTGTCATTGACTTTTGCAAGTCTTGATACATATTCGCATACAGCATCCTCGTTGTCGGCAGAACAAGGACCTATAATCACCAAAAATTTGTCTGATTTGCCAGTAAAGACATTACTAATTTCCTGGTCTCTCTTTTTCTTTAATGCCTGCATCACATCAGGAACAGGATATTCTTCTCGAATTTGGTCAGGCGTTGGCAGTTTCTTTATAAACTCAAAACTCATTTGTTAAACCCCTTTCGTAAAACAATAAAACGCTATTTTTTATCATATAACATGTAGCGTCGTAAAGCAAGAATAATTAGAAAATCCAAAAAAATTTGGCTGCAGAGTGTGCCGTAGATATAGCCGGAGAATCCAACTGTAGGAACCACAAAAAGTACAAAGGCAAGGCGTAGCAAAATACTAGATACATTGAAAAAAAAAGTGATACCAGTCTTACCAAGCCCGTGAAGAATGCTGCAAAGTGTGCCTGACATGTACAGAAAAGGACATACAAAGGAGAGCGCGCGAATCTGGCTTGCGGCAATATCACTGCCAAAAAGCATCTCTCCAAGCAAGTCTGCGAACATGAAGAAAAACAGGAAACAGCAGACACCGAGCAGAAAACAAAATCCAATGGTCAGATAGATGGTCTTGCGTATTCGCCGGTCATTGCCTTGCGCTTGTGCTTCTGACACGGAAGGGAGTAGAAGGGAGGCGATAGAGCCGGTAAAAGCGCTTGGAAACATAATTAGCGGAATTGCCATTCCTGAGAAGACGCCGTATAACGATAGCGCTGAGGATGGGCTTAAACCGTTGGCAACAAGCTTTTTGGGGAGCTGTATAGTTTCTATGGAGGAGATAAAGCTAATGCAGATTCTATTGAGGCTGATTGGCAGTGCGAGGGACACGATAGATTTCCCTTTTTGAAAAGAAAGTGCCTTGCGGATGCAAAAGTCTGTTTTATCCTGCCGAATTGCAAGCATAAAGCAGGAGAATAACGCAGAAGAAAACTCGCCTACAAGCAGTCCTATACAGATAAATGACAGCGAAATATTTAAGCCAGATTCAACAGAAAGACGGCATAAAATGTAGACAGTGACTACGCGGCAGGCTTGTTCTATAATCATGGACCATGCCGGAATAGCAGCTTTTTTCTGTCCGTAGAAAAATCCATTGATACACGAATGGAGCGTAGCGAGAGGAAAAGATAGCGCACAGATGCGCAGCAGAGGAATACAGCGACGCTCACCGATGAGTTGGACTGCGATATAGTCCGCATAGTGAAAAATAAGATACGCCATAGTTCCAGAGAGCATAGCAGACACTATAATTCCAGTAAAAAGAAAACTGTAGGCTTCTGCAGCTTTGTCTTTTTTTACGGCAGCAACAAACCGCGTGATAGCATTCTGGATACCAGCGGCACAAACGGCGTGCACAAGCATCATAACAGGACCAATCAGGCCAAAAATCCCAAGGCTTTCTTCATTAAAGGTTCTTGAGAGAAAAATGCGGTAAAAGAATCCAATCAATTTTGTGATAATGCCTGCGGTAGTGAGGAAAAAGGTACCAGTGACAATGGGATTTTTCAGATATCTAGGATTGAGATAGCCTCGGAGTTTTTTTGTAGATATGTTTGACATAGGGTGACTCCAACATGTTCACTTTCTATAATGTATGGAAAAATTTTATAAATATGTCTCTGCCTTGACAGGATTGAGAGGGAGTGTTATTATCCATGAAAGAAAGGCGGGAGTGGCTATGGGAAAAAAAGTAGTAGTTGGCATGTCGGGTGGAGTAGATTCGTCCGTAGCGGCATATCTTTTAAAAGAGCAAGGATATGATGTCATTGGAGTGACAATGCAAATCTGGCAGGATGAGGAGCAGCAAGCGGTAGAGGAAAACGGAGGCTGTTGTGGCCTGAGCGCGGTGGATGATGCGAGGCGAGTCGCTGAAAAACTTGAAATTCCTTTTTACGTGCTAAATTTCAAGAAAGCATTTCGAGACTGCGTAATAAATCCTTTTGTGGAGGAATATTTGCATGGCAGAACGCCAAATCCCTGTATTCTCTGCAACAGACATGTAAAGTGGGAGGCATTGCTGCGGCGAAGCTTAGAGCTGGGGGCGGATTATATAGCGACGGGGCATTATGCGCGTGTTGCACAACTTGAGAATGGCAGATATGTGGTTCGTAGTTCAGTCACTGCAAAAAAAGATCAGACGTATGCACTCTATAATCTCACGCAATATCAGCTTGCGCATACGCTGATGCCAGTGGGCGATTATAAAAAGGATGAGGTTAGAGTCCTTGCCAAACAACTTGATCTTCCTGTGGCAACAAAACCGGACAGTCAGGATATCTGTTTTGTGCCGGACAACAATTATGCGGCAGTTATTCGTAAAGAGGCAGGGGACCACGTGCCAGCACCAGGGAATTTTGTAACCGCATCGGGAGAAATTCTTGGTCAGCATAAGGGGATTATACACTACACTGTGGGACAGCGCAAAGGGCTAAATCTTGCAATGGGGCACCCTGTTTTTGTGACGGGGATTCGACCGGAAACGAATGAAGTTGTGATAGGGGAAACAGAGGAAGTATGGACAGATGTGCTGGTGTGTGACGATCTAAACTTTATGGCGGTTGAAGATATCACAGAACCAGTGGAGGTGACAGCCAAGATTCGCTATTCTCATGCGGGGGAAGCCTGTGTGATTGAGAAACTGTCAGGCGGACAGATTAGGTGTCATTTTAAAAAGCCTGTCAGGGCAGTCACACCCGGACAGGCAGTTGTGTTTTACGTGAATGATTATGTTTTTGGTGGAGGGACGATTGTGCAGTGATTTCAGAACGGTTGCTTAGAGTTTCAAATATTCTGGTATACGAGACTGAAAAACACAATAGTATTTGAAGCCGCAGGTTAACAGAAGTTCGCGTGTTTGCTCGAATTCTTGTGCGATTTCGCTGGGCTTGTGCGCGTCAGAACCAATCGTAATGATTTCACCGCCTAGTTTCCGATATCGTTTTAGGATATCGATACAGGGATTTGGCTGGCCAAGTCCAGCGCGAAAACCATTTGTATTGACTTCTATTCCCTTTTCATTTTCAATAAGGTGAGATAAAATTTTGTCGATGACATCAGCATGTTTTGCGTAAGTGTACTGTTTATTTTTGGTGGGACCATAGCGAACCACATAGTCCAGATGGCCATAGACATCAAAATAAGAAAGCGTTTTTATACATTCTAGCACAGATGTAAAGTATTCATGATGTGCATCATCCTCGCTGCGTCCCTCAAAAAAAGCAGGATAGTAGGGGTCTTTTCGGTTGCATAAGTGCGAGGAACCAATAATAAAATCAAAATCATGTGATTTGACATACATTGCTAGAAGGCGTTTTAAATGTGGTTGTAAGCCAAGTTCGACGCCGAAACCTACAGCGATTTGACTTTTATACTTTTCACGCAGTTTTAAGAGCTCATATAAATACGAGTCCGTGTTGAGTTCAAAAATTGCGTCCTCCTCCGGTGCATAGACATAATCAGGGTCATAATGTTCCGTGATGCAAATATGTGTGAGTCCAAGTGCGATAGCACGCTGTATCACTTCTTCCATGGGAGCATCACTGTCTCCCGAAAAACTTGTGTGCATATGAAAATCGGCTTTGATTGCCATAGGAAGTCCTCCTTTGCCAAAATCGATTAGGGAAGTTTCATTTTCTCTAATCGCCGTGCTGGGCACCTGTCAGCTTTGCTGACATTTTTCCTCTGGTGCTCATGTGCATAAAAAAGTCTATTTCTTATTTTATCACAGATTGCTATAGAATCCTATAAAAAATGTGATGAAAAAATATGAAAAATTCTTATCAAAAATTTTACATAACTTTTTAGGATTTTTTCAAAATATGTCTTGAATTTTATGCCATAATTAGGTAAAATAAATTTGTTGATAAAATTTTGTCAAACATTTTACACAATCTGCCAAAATACGAGACTTTTTTTATTATGTCTATGTATAAAAGTTGTAATCAGGTCAGAAACGAAAAGTATCTGTGTGTAATTGGGGGACAAGAGAAAGATGATAAAATAATATTATCTATTTTTAGGAGGAAAATAACATGGCAGTAAGAGTAGCGATCAATGGTTTTGGCCGTATTGGCCGTCTTGCATTCAGACAGATGTTCAATGCAGAGGGATATGAGGTAGTAGCGATCAACGATCTGACAAGCCCTAAGATGCTGGCACATCTGTTAAAGTATGATTCTTCACAGGGAAAATATGAGTTGGCGGACAAGGTTTCTGCAGGTGAGGATTCTATCACAGTGGACGGAAAAGAGATTAAGATTTATGCTTTTCCTGATGCAAACAACTGTCCTTGGGGAGATTTAAAGGTTGACGTTGTATTAGAGTGTTCTGGTTTCTATACAAGCAAGGATAAGGCTCAGGCACATATCAATGCTGGCGCTCGCAAGGTTGTTATCTCTGCTCCGGCTGGAAACGATCTTCCTACAATTGTATACAATACAAACCATGAGACATTGAAAGCATCTGATACAATCATTTCAGCAGCTTCTTGCACAACAAACTGTCTGGCACCTATGGCAGATGCACTTAACAAGTATGCACCGATTCAGTCTGGTATCATGGTGACAATCCATGCTTATACAGGGGATCAGATGACTCTTGATGGACCTCAGAGAAAGGGCGACTTGAGAAGATCTAGAGCAGCAGCAGTTAATATTGTTCCAAACAGCACAGGTGCTGCAAAGGCTATCGGTCTGGTTATCCCAGAGTTGAACGGAAAGCTCATTGGTTCTGCACAGCGTGTTCCGACACCGACAGGCTCTACTACAATTTTGACAGCAGTAGTAAACAAGGCTGATGTGACAAAAGAAGGCATTAATGCAGCGATGAAGGCAGCAGCAAATGAGTCTTTCGGATACAACGAGGACGAGATTGTTTCTTCTGATGTAATCGGAATGAGATTTGGTTCTCTGTTCGATGCTACACAGACAATGGTAAATAAGATTTCTGATGACCAGTATGAGGTACAGGTTGTATCTTGGTATGACAACGAGAACAGCTATACATCTCAGATGGTTCGTACAATTAAGTACTTCTCAGAGTTAGCATAAACAATCGAGTACAAATAAAAAGACCTATCAAGGTCCGGTCTGATGGACCGGACCTTTCTTTTATGCACACGGATGCGGAAAGGAGATATGCAGCTAAAGTTGCCTGCGTCCGGCGCACGAGATGCGCGGCAGGAGAGGAAAGTCTTCCATGCTCGACTAAAAGAGCAAAAAGGATAATAAACACTGACTATGAAGTATAAAGTTACCTAGTACATCCGGTGGCTACGGCGATTGACGACAACAAAAGGACTGCAGTCCTTTTGCAGATGAATAATCAGACAAGTCAAAGTGTCAGTTAATTATTATTTGATGTACTAGAATCTAGGGACAAAGAAAATTTAGGAAAGGAAAAGCGAATTAGATGAAATCCCACAAAAATCACATAAGTAAGTAAAAGTGGGAATGTACGACTGTGGCGTGTACAGGAATGTAACTTATAAAAATTATCAAAAGCATACACGAAGAAACAGGAAATCATCTAGCATATATAATGTTGTATATGTTTTTCGCAGCAGAATGTTAAAATGGGATTGAATAAGAAGTCGGTTGATGATATCAATGCAAAGGGAAAAAGAGTGCTTGTGAGATGTGACTTTAATGTGCCACTCAAAAATGGTGAGATTACGGATGAGACACGTATTGTGGCAGCACTTCCTACAATTAATAAGTTGATTCAAGATGGCGGAAAGGTAATTCTCTGCTCACATTTAGGAAAAGTAAAGAATGGACCAAATGAAGGTGAATCATTGGCTCCAGTTGCGAAGAGACTTTCTGAGAAGCTCGGAAAAGAAGTAAAGTTTATTTCTGATTACAATGTAACAGGCAAAGAGACTACAGACGCAGTAGCAGCGATGAATGAGGGAGATGTTATCCTGTTGCAGAACACACGTTTCCGCGGCAAGGAGGAGACAAAGAATGGTGAGGAGTTCAGCAAAGAACTTGCGGACCTTGCTGATTTGTATGTATGTGATGCGTTTGGTTCTTCTCATAGAGCACATGCATCTGTTGAGGGTGTCACAAAGTTTATCACTGCAAAAGGTGGCGAGAATGCTGTTGGATACTTAATGCAGAAGGAGATTGATTTCCTTGGCAATGCAGTGGAAAATCCTGTAAGACCATTTGTGGCAATTCTTGGTGGTGCTAAGGTTGCGGACAAGTTAAATGTTATCAATAATCTGTTAGAGAAGTGTGATACTTTGATTATCGGTGGCGGTATGGCATTTACCTTTTTAAAGGCAAAAGGTTATGAGATTGGCAATTCTCTGGTGGATGACGAAAAACTTGATTATTGTAAAGAAATGATGGAGAAGGCTGAGAAGCTTGGCAAGAAGCTCCTTCTTCCAATTGATACTACAGTTGCAGATAGTTTCCCCAATCCTATCGATGCAGATATCGCAGTTGAGATAGTTGATGCAGACAAGATTCCGGCTGGAAAAGAAGGTCTTGATATCGGTACCAAAACAGCAGAACTTTTTGCAGATGCTGTAAAATCTGCTAAGACTGTTGTGTGGAACGGACCAATGGGCGTATTTGAGAATCCAACACTTGCAAAGGGGACTATCGCTGTGGCAAAGGCGCTGGCAGAGACAGAGGCTACCACAATTATTGGCGGTGGTGATTCAGCAGCGGCTGTAAATCAGTTAGGCTTTGCAGATAAGATGAGCCATATTTCTACAGGCGGCGGTGCTTCTCTTGAATTTTTAGAGGGCAAGGAGCTTCCGGGTGTTGTTGCAGCAGATGACAAATAATTAGGAATTGTTCAGAAATAGACAAGTTAAGATTATAAATTATTTTTGAACAGTTCCTTACAATATGTTGCCTTTATAGTGGGCAAAGCTGCGAAAGGAAATTTTAACAGTTTGAGAGATAGGAAATGACAAATACTTTTGTCGTTTCCTATCAGCTAATTAATGGTTAAGGCCCTGAAAATTAAGGGCAAAATGAATAGTTTAGGAAAGGAAAAGCGAAATTTTAGTAGCAGAATAGATAAAATGACAAGAAGAAAGATTGTAGCTGGGAATTGGAAGATGAATATGACTCCCAGTGAAGCTGTTAAGTTAGTTGATGAGTTAAAGGATTTGGTAAAATCCGATGGTGTTGATGTTGTATACTGCGTGCCAGCGATTGATATTGTGCCAGTTGTGGAGGCAGTGAAGGGCACAAATGTAGAAGTTGGTGCAGAGAATATGTACATCGAAGAAAAAGGCGCTTTCACAGGCGAGATTGCACCAGGAATGTTGGTAGATGCAGGTGTTAAATATGTTATTATTGGACATTCTGAGCGTCGCGATTATTTTAAGGAAGATGACGCGTTCTTAAACAAAAAAGTTTCTAAAGCATTTGAGCATGGTTTAACTCCAATTCTCTGTTGTGGGGAATCTCTTGAGCAGAGAGAGATGGGTGTGACAATGGATTGGATTAGATTGCAGATTAAGTCTGACCTTGTTGGTATTACAGCCGATCAAGTGAAGAAATTAGTTATTGCATATGAGCCAATTTGGGCAATTGGAACAGGTAAGACAGCAACCACAGAGCAGGCACAGGAAGTCTGCAAGGGAATCCGCGATTGCATTGCTGAAATGTATGATGCTGCGACAGCAGAGGAAGTTCGTATTCAGTACGGCGGTTCTGTAAATGCAGGCAATGCAGCAGAACTTTTTGCGCAACCAGATATCGATGGTGGTCTTGTAGGCGGCGCAAGTTTGAAGGCTGATTTTGGGAAGATCGTCAATTATAAGTAGGCAACAATATGCACAATAAAAAGCACTAAATACAGGGTAGAAAATCCTGATATTTAGTGTTTTTTGCTGTTTCTTGACAATATATTTGTGTGTGATAATGTTTTTAATGTGAGTGATATCGCTTTTTGGATATACGGAAAATAATACAATGTATTTGTTTTTTTGTTTTATAAAAGTATATACTAAGATTACATGAGGTAGAGTCTATTGTATCAAAATCTTGTGAAGTGGGTATTGTGATGGATTCTGACAAAATATTAGGGACAGATGAATGTAAAAAGATTTTTTGTAAGATATGTACAAATTTATAAGGAGTATGTGGAAGATATGCTGATTAAATTTGTGTGCATATGACAGAAAAGCTGGTGCAAAAGTAGATGCAAAGTGGATTTACAGAGGTCATTTAGTTAATAAGGAGGATATTAAAATGTACGACATGATTATTATTGGTGCTGGACCGGCTGGTATCAGCGCAGCTATTTATGGAAAAAGTAGAGGAAAAAAAGTTTTGGTGTTAGAAAAGAGGCAGGTGGGTGGTTTGATTGGTATGGTATCTACAGTCACACATTATGCAGCAATTGTACAAGAAGAAACTGGCAATACATTTGCGGAACGAATGAAAAAGCAGGCGTTAGATGCTGGTGTGGAGATTCGTTACGAAAGTGTGATAGAAGTGAAGCTTGCAGGTGAAGTAAAGAAAGTTATTACGGATAAACAAGGTTATGAGTCCAGAACCTTGATTCTGGCAAATGGTGGATCTGGCCGTATGCTGGGCATTCCTGGGGAAAGTTTAAAAGGGGTTAGATTAAATGCCCCAAAAGATGGTTTAGCTTATAAGGGGAAAAATGTTTATGTAATCGGCGGAGCAGATGGAGCAGTGAAAGAAGCTCTTTATCTAGCTGAAATAGCAGGAAGGGTAATTATTGTATGTGTGGAAGATGAGCTTGCATGTATCCAGGAATTTAAAGATAAAGTAGTCATGCATGACAATATTGAAGTTATGCCACATTCAAGTCTTACCGCAGTATACGGAAGCGAAACGGTAGAAGAGCTTGAATTTACAGATAACAAGACAGGAAAGAAGCAGATTGTAAAGGATTCGGAATGTGGTGTATTTGTATATGCAGGAATTATTCCGAACACACAGATGTATACGGAATTGAGGTTAGACGAGGGCTATATTCCTGTTGATGACTGTATGCAGACAGAAATTCTAGGAGTATTTGCAGCAGGAGATATTCGTGTTAAAAAAGTAAGACAAGTGGCTACAGCAGTTGCTGATGGTGCAGTCGCTGGGATTCAGGCAGCAGCAATGTGTTGAGATTGTGTTTTGCAAATCAACATCTGCTAAGGAACTGTTAATAAATTACTCAATGTAATAATTTGTCTAAATGTTCATCTATAGTATCAGAAAATCTTGATACAGTTCGTTATGCCTGCGATTTTGTTTTTTTGTATTTGAACATTTATAGGATGTCCTTGTTACAAATAATTTCTCAACAGTTCCTAATATAGTCGCTTTTAATGCTTAATGGGTATATGTATATTCGGTAGCCGCTGGAATTACAAGTGCGTTCTGAAGCCATATTCTGGGATATTGTTCCAGAGAAAATGGACAATCTACATTACCAGTTTCAAGAGTAATGGAACAAACGGGGTTATCGCTGTTGAATATCCAATCAAGATAACTGCCAGATGCGGTTCCACTGCCCATTCTTTTATATGGGACAAGGGACAGAATATAGTTGGAAAATTCCATATTTATCGCTGTGTATCTGCTTTCAACAGTGTTCCAATAAGCAATCTCACCCATCGAATGGTAATTGATAATGGCAGACGGCTGGCACAGTAGGGTGACAGCTCCAAGAGATAAAGTTTCTGGTTCTGTGAAAGGGGCAATGCCTTCATAGCCCATGTAGGAGGGATGAGATGCCTTTGCATTGGCACCAAAGCCGAATGGAAAGTTTCTGTTGAGATCGACACCGCGGGCGTTGGCTTTCCAGCGTGAGAGGTAAGTTTCGTAGGAGTTCTTTGTCCTCTTTGTAGCGACATCATATACATAGCAGGTCTGTACTAGGCGTATCAGTTCAGGCGAACGCAAGGCGTTTTCTCCAAACTGGCTGAGTGCGATACCGTCTGGGTTGACCATAGGAACGATATGTACTGCAACATTGTCAAAGAGTTCCCTATAACTTTTGTTATGGAAATTGCCACAGTCATAATATTCAAGGCATTGTTCGAGCTGCTCCATAACAAGGTATGGATTATCATATTCGCGGGCATGTATGCCGGCATGTACTAATATGCTTTCAGGGGCATTTGGGTTTCCGAGAACAAGTTCATATAAATTTCTGTTGTCGGCGGACTGACCTGTTAGGTTGACATGGAGCAGATCAGGATATTTTGCCTGTAACAATAAAATATCCTCTTCCATTTCCTCATAAGTATAAATATCATAATCATATACAATGGCATCAAGTCGTCCGAGATATCTTATATCTACATATCCTTCCAGTCCTGTGTCATAGACGCTTATTCTTACAAGGGAATCTAATGGACCAAGTAGGATCTGGACATAAGTGCCATCGGGAAGTATTGCTATAGGCTCACCGGACATGGAGGGATCTATATAAACATTCAGTCCAGTCCCTGAAAAACGGACATAGCAGACTGGGAGCGCAGGATCTTCTGCAGCAGATGTTTGAAATGATAAAAGGGATAGGACAAAAAGTAAAGTCAGTATAGGAATGACAATAGCTCTAAAAAGTTTCATAGTCAAGTCTCCTTGTACAAAAGTAAAGCTGGATGGGACGTCAATCATTGTAGCTACTGCCATAGTTTATTCTTCAGCCTTACATACAAAACAATTATTTTTCGTGAATGTACTAAAATTTAAATTTTGCTATACAGATATAATATTAATACAAATGTTCAACGGTTTCAAGAAGATATTTGGGTAATGATAAACAAACTAAGGAATTGTAGGAAAATAAGTGATGCAGATTGCGTAGGATATTTCTTCGAGGAGGTATGTCAAAAAACGTAGGCGTAGCGGGCTGCGGCGAGGCTTTTTGGCATGCATAATCGGAGAAATAGCCAAGTCAAGATGCGTCAGTTATTT
>DEPD01000086.1 GCA_002358575.1 Lachnospiraceae bacterium UBA3401
ACTTGACAATATAGGGAGGATGTAAATGCAGCAAAAGGAAAAAAATGAGTATAAGGAGTATTCAACAGGGGTGCTAATCCAGCGATTTCTGCCATACTTTAAGCCATACCGCAGGACATTGTGCGCGGATTTGTTTTGCGCCGCACTCACAACAGTGTGTGAGATTGTGCTGCCGTTGATTATTCGGCAGATTACTAACACAGCACTCGAAGACGTCGCACTTCTGACTGCGCGTATGGTGATCGGACTTGCATTGGTGTATTTTGTGCTGCGGATCATTGATGCGCTGGCAAATTACTATATGGCTGACACTGGCCATGTAATGGGAGCAAAAATTGAGACAGATATGCGCCGCGACGCCTATGCGCACTTACAATTGTTGTCCAATACCTATTTTAACAACACAAAGGTTGGTCAGATTATGGGGCGCATCACAAATGACCTGTTTGAGGTGACAGAGTTTGCGCACCACTGTCCAGAGGAATTTTTTATTGCAGCGATTAAAATTGTAATTTCGTTTCTAATCTTGGCGCAAGTCAACTTGCCGCTGACATTGATGATTTTTGTGTTTGTGCCAGTTATGACTGTGGTGTGCCGCATTATCAATAAAAAGATGCGCCGAACTTTTAGTGAGCAGCGGCACCAGATTGGTGAGTTAAACGCAAAGATTGAGGATAGTTTGCTAGGGCAGAAAGTTGTCAAGGCATTTACAAACGAGGTGCTTGAATCAGAGAAGTTTGAGGAGGGCAACCAACAATTTTTGAAGGTAAAACAGCATGCGTATATGTTGATGGGAATCTTTAGCACTTCCACAAGAGTATTTGACGGACTGATGTATTTGACTATAATTATTGGTGGTGGCTTTTTCTTGATGGACGGTAAGATTCTGTCAGGGGATATGGTTGCGTATGTGATGTATGTGTCGACGTTAATTGCAACAATCCGTAGGATTATTGAGTTTGCGGAACAATTTCAGCGCGGTATTACCGGCATTGAGCGTTTTTTACAGATTATGGATGCGGACATTGAGATTTTTGACGAACCGGACGCACAGGACATTGTTAATCCGAAAGGTGAGATTGTATTTCACAATGTAAGTTTTGAGTATCCAGATGACCATAACAAGGTTTTTGCGAACTTAAATCTTCAGATTCATGCGGGAGAGAAGCTTGCAATTGTAGGGCCTTCCGGCGGAGGAAAGACAACACTATGCAATTTAATTCTGCGATTCTATGATGTGTCCTGTGGGGAGATTACACTGGATGGGAAAAATATTAGAAAATTAACATTAAAGAGTCTACGGCAGAGCATCGGTGTTGTCCAGCAAGAGGTCTATCTTTTTTCTGGAACAGTGTATGACAATATTGCGTATGGCAGACCAGGCGCGACGCGCGAAGAGGTTATAGAGGCTGCAAGGCGCGCAGGGGCAGACGAATTTATACAGAATTTGAAAGATAAATATGACACATATGTCGGTGAACGCGGCGTCAAACTTTCAGGTGGACAGAAACAGCGCATTAGCATTGCAAGGGTTTTTTTGAAGAATCCGCCAATATTGATTTTGGATGAAGCGACTTCGGCACTTGATAATGAGAGCGAGTACGCGGTGGCAAAGTCTTTGAATGAATTGGCAAAAGGGCGCACAACGCTCACAATTGCACATCGGCTTTCGAGCATTAGAAATTCCGATAGGATATTGGTGCTGACAGACGAGGGGATTGTTGAGGAGGGAAATCACGATACGCTTATGGCGCTTGGTGGAATGTACTATCATTTTTATACGATGGCAAATGAGATAAGGTAATATTATAGTAAACAACAAAAATATTTGCCGTTTACTATAATAGAAAGAAAGGAATGGAAATGACAAAATTAGAAAAAAAACCAGATACAGTATTACAGGAAGAGACAGATCTGGAAGTAAAAAACACGAGCGATCAGCAAATGTCAGACAGTTTGAAGGAGATTGAGCAACCAGAAGAAAGCAAGGCGGATTCAGATGCATTTGATATCACAAAAAAGTTTAAACACAACCAAACTTCTCCAAAGAGGCAGGAAGTAGGAAGAGAATCGCAACAACAAGGGCGAGAAATTCCGAAAAGACGGGAGCTTATAGGTGTCACAGACAAGAAAGTTGAGACAAAGCGGCTTGTATATTTTTTGGCGCTGTGTTTTGGTATTACATGGATTTCAGAAATTTTTGCGATTATTCCAATGTATCGAAGCGGTGAGGTGGAACTGGTAACAGAAGCAGCTAAAATGATTTCTCAGATGATGCTCACCCCCGCATTGGCGGCGTTGGTGGTCCGGTTAATGACGCGTGAGGGGCTTGTGAAATCTGGTTTCCAATTTAATTTTTTTGAGCATAGGTTTTTATTTTTATTTGGATGGTTTGGCACAACGATACTCACTGCTCTAGGAGCAGCAATTTATTTTTTGATTTTTCGGGATAATTTTGACCCCAATATGACAAATTTTATCGCTACTTACAGTCAAGGGGCAGAGAATGCAGGAACGCAGATTGATGCAGTAAATATTGTTGCGGCCTACAAAACAGATTTGCTAATAAAGTTTTTTACGGCAGCAGTGCTTGATTGTATTAACAGTTTTGGCGTAGAATGGGGATTTCGCGCGTATTTGCTTCCAAAACTTTACCGAAAGTTCGGTGTAATTCCCGCTGTGTTGTTAAGTGGTTTCGCGTCTGGTTTGTGGTATGCACCACTGGTTGCGGTTGGACTTTATTATGGGGAGGGAAATGTTGGATTTCCTGTAGTAAACATAATTGCAATGTGCATTTTTGGCATGGTTACAGGAGTTATCTACTCGTTTCTCAGCCTGCGAACAGGTAGTATTTTCCCGGCAGTTTTTGCGCACAGTGCAATCAATATACTAATGTCGCAGGCAGTACTTTTTACGCATGATGGTGGCAATTTCTTTGTGGGCCCATCACCTACTGGAATTTTGTCAGGATTCCCTTTTATCATTGTGGCGGCTCTCTGCCTTGTGCATTTGTATAAAAATCCAATTCAACCAAGTGAGGAGAAGAAGTCATAACAATGTGAATCTAGTTTGAGAAACATTCTAAAGGTGTTCTCAAACTGGATTTTTATGCTCATGGAGGTAAAAACGAAATTTTTAATTTTAGACCGTTTGCTTGTTATTTTCGCCAAAAAGTCCATTTTACAGTGGGATGATATCCAATTTTTTGATAGAATTCATTATTTCCGCCAGTCATATGTGTTGCGCCCAATGCTTTTGTTCTGCGAAACAGTTCAGATAACGCTGCTGCTGCAAGTCCCTTATGTCGGTATTCTGGAATAGTGCAAAGTGGCTCCATATATGCCAGATGATTTTGAGGAGTCCACCACATTCCAGCATAACAGACATATTCATCCTGTGCGTTTGCAATAGCTACGGGGAGTTCTGGTGTTGCGTGTGGCGCAGTATACAACAGATAATTATTCTGCTCATATTGATGATTCCAAGGACCTTCATTTTGCTCATGGTCAAAGCCTTTCCAGCAACATTTCCCTATTTTGCTCATATTCAAGTCTTGTGGTTTTACAATATGAAAACCTTCTGGCAATGGATAGTTTAGATTTTTTGCAAAATCATATTGCATATCCCAATGTTCCGACTTCTGACAATATCCTAATTGTTGTGCAGCGCGCATCAATGCATCCTGTTCGCCAAAAAGGATTAGTTGTATTCCATCTGTATCTCGGGGCATGTTTTCATCAGCATATGTTATCATTTCCATTGCCAGCTCTTCATATCCTGGTTTCAGACAAAAATAAATATCTGTTACAGGATTCTCATAAAAGCAAAATGCCACAATTTTACCATCACATTCCCAAATACGGTTTTTGTATGAATAGGAAATATCCATCCAGGATGCAAAGGAGGCATATGCGTATTCAAAAAAGGGTGCTGGCACACCGTTTTTCCAATCTTTCGCATATATTTCTATCAAAAATTGGTAGATATTTCCGCAGTCAGCCAGTATATGAAAAGGTCTTGATTTGATATTTTTCATGACGTTCTCCTTTCAATAAAAATTTTTGGTATATAGTCTTGAAGAATTGTCTTGTGTATATTTCTTTACATTTACTAACTATACACAAAAAACTGAGAAAACACAAGTCTATTTATTTCTGAACAGTTCCTTACTGACAAGCTAAATATTTTCTATTGATGATATTATGCGACACGGATATAATAAATGTATAGTATAACTTATCAGAAGTTGCCCTTTACTTCTGATAAAAGGCGCTGCTCTTTGCGCCGCAAATCGACGATAAGAAGCTGTCCTTGCTTTTTGTAGTATTGGAAATAACAAATAGTCATTTGAAGTCTAAACAGTTCTTTATGACAGAAAGGTAGAAATAAATGATATTGTATTTATTAGTATTGACAGACCCAGAATTATCATATGAAGGTTACTCAGAGGATTTTGAGATTGGTATTTTTCTGACAGAACAACAAGCGCAAGAAACCGCACAGTATTATCTTGAAAATATTAGGGGATTTTGTGATTTTCCCTGTACATATCGTATTGTGAAAAAAGAGATTGCTGACAATTTTAATGATAGTATTTCTGAGGCTATCTGGATTGTACAAGGTTGGAATATCAACGAGAATTTTGATGAGATCGACATTGTAGAAAGTGCATGTTTTCTGACAAAAAAACATGCCGAGGAGGAGCTTCAACGAATACAGAAACTGTACCGGCGAACAGAATGGGCGTTGGGGAAATCTATCATAGGAGATTTGCAATGGCGTGATGGATTTGTCAGAATGATTGGCGGACAACCGAACAATTAACCTACGCAAGCTGTACATGTTATTTTTTACAGTTCCTATAAAAGGGGGAACTTTTTCTCGTATTTGCTGGGGAAGTGGAATGACTGTACTTTCAGAGGAGATTCCGTGGACAGAAGATATGGTGTTTACATTTATCTGGTTGACAATGCTGTCTGGATGGTAAAAGAATATTTTTGAAGATAAGGCTACCGCAATCCCACTGGCTTTAGACGGTGGGTTAAGGCAGCCCAAAGTAGCGGTTTGTG
>DEPD01000006.1 GCA_002358575.1 Lachnospiraceae bacterium UBA3401
TTTTCCTACAATTCCTTAATGTTCTTATTCAGAGCAGCAAAGGTAGGAAAGTCCCATCTTCCCTACTCACCGTGCAACCCGTGTGCCGCCTTAGCGGCATATTTGCTCTACACAGGTCTGCGCATAAAAAGAACAATAGCAACCAAAAAGTTACTGCTCTCTTAGAACGCTACAACAGAAAGGTCAAATTAAATTATGGAAAAAACATTGTATGTGACAGATTTAGACGGAACTTTGCTAAATAAAAATGACCGCATAAATCCCAAAAGTATCAAAATCATCAATGATCTTGTAGAAAAAGGAATGTTGTTTACCTATGCGACTGCAAGATCTTTGGTGTCCGCGTCTGTTGTGACAGAAGGCTTATCAACCAACATACCAGTCATAGCATACAATGGGGCATTTATTTTTCATCCAAAGTCAGCAGAAATTCTATCCCAAGAAGATTTTAGCCAGGAGGAAATGAACTATGCGGAAAAAACTATCCGCACAAACGGCATCTATCCGCTGGTTTATTCTTTTATTGACGGTGTAGAAAAAGTATCCTGGATTTCTGGTCAGGAGAATGAAGGCATCAGACGATATCTTAGTCTGCGAAAAGGTGACAGACGACTTCGTCCTGTTACAGATAGCGAAGAACTATATCAAGGAAAAATTTTTTATTTTACTTGTATCGGGGAGAAAAGCGAATTGCAGCCGATTTATAACATTCTATCCAAGGACATACGATATCGCTGTACAATTCAGCAGGAGTTATATCGACCAGAATATCTCTGTGAGATTATGCCGGCTGGGGCAACAAAGGCAAACGCAATCCAAAAATTAAAGAAAATTTGGAACTGTAACAAGGTAATCTCTTTTGGTGACGCAATCAACGATATTCCAATGTTTGAAATATCTGATGAGTGTTATGCAGTAAAAAACGCAGTAGATGAATTAAAGGCAGTCGCAACCAGAATTATTGGCAGTAACGAAAACGACGGCGTTGCAAACTGGTTAAAAGAACATTGTATATTAAAAACTAACTGATACATTTTAACTTGTCTATTTCTCCGATTATAAATTGCTAAAACAATTTTCAAAAAACCCTGCCATATCCCACTAGTACACCGTTTTTTTGACATATACCCTTGAAAAAATATCCTGCGCAATCTGTATCACTTATTTCCTATACCTCCAAAACAAAAGAATCCGATATAAAAAATAATATCGAATTCCAGTATTTGAGAGACAACTCTAATTTTTATTGAAATAGCCGCTCCCACTCATCTTGAGAAAAGCCTGGGCAGACGCCCTTATCCGTAATGAGCAGAGGACGCTTTACCAACATTCCATCTGTGGATAGGAGCTGGTATTGCGCTTCCTCGCTCATCGTAGGCAGCTTCTCTTTGAGTTTTTGTTCTTTGTACAAATTTCCACTTGTATTGAAAAAACGCTTTAATGGCAATCCACTCTTTTCATGCCACTGTTTTAACTCTTCTACTGTTGGATTTTCCTCTTTGATTGGACGAACTTCTGCTTCATATCCGGCTTCCTCAACCCACTTTAGCGCCTTTTTACAAGTGGTACATTTTTCATAACACAATATCACTGGTTTCATCCTTTTCTCCTCCTAATCATCAATACCAAACACAAATTCCAACTGGTCCTTCGCAGCATCCAATTTATCATCTAAAAGATCCAATTCGCGCTCCAATCTCTTGTACTCATCTTTTGTCAAAGACTGCTTTTTATAGAGATATTCCAATTCATCTTCATGTTGGTCAAGTAAATCGTCAATCTGCTTTTCCTCCTGTTTAAAAGCAAAAAACTGCTCCATGTCCTGAGATGCTGTCCCGCTTGGTACCACTGCGTTTGCCTTTGTCACAAACGACTCTACCATACTACGCAAATCCTCTATAGTATAGGTTGTTCCCATATCTGCCAAAACACTCTGTTGCCCTGATGTGCCACCACTGACAGAGGAATGCTCCGAATTGTGATAAGTGCTTTCATCATGCTCTGGCACATGGTTATATCCAACATTGGTATCATTTTGGGCTTGCTGTCTGTTGTTCGTATCCGTTGGAAACGATGTACTGTTTCCAATACTGTTATCTTCTTGACTTTGCATATTATTGTCAACATTATTATCCAACGCAGACTGCACATCACTGTCAGATACAGTGCTGGTCTGACTCTGTACGTCTTCTTCAGTTGTGGCCAAAAGAGTTCCTGCTGCCAGTAGCTGTTCCAAATCGGATACTTGCTGCTCAAGGTGCGCAATCTGCTCCTTCAACGCCTCTGTATCTTCACTGTTTCCAGTATTCGACTGACAGCCCGTCATCATAAAAGCAGCAGCGGCTACAATAATTGCTATCCTGTTTTTTCTCTGATTCCTTCTCATAATTTTACCTCCAATTCCTTCCCTATTCTTTGGAACTAAAAAGAAATATCTTGTTTCTAAGATAATGTATAACGCTCCGTGGAGTCAATACCTTTTTATTTTTTTGTTTTCATTCTAATCTATCAGATAACTCAATTTCTTCTATTTCCTCATATACCCTTTTCCAATATCTTTCTGGCACAGCAGGCCAATCACATTTGCCAGTCTCCTGTACACACAACTCCATTGCTCTGCCCAACATTCTTCCATGAGAAATTTTTTTCCCACGCAAAATGCACTCTGTCGTTCTTGTCCAGTATGGTGCTATCTCGTATAATCCATTTTCATGCATTTTTTGTATCACAGATTCTATATCATAATCCAACGCCACAAATTCTGGCACCCATGTTTTATTGTCACTGTGCAAAATCATAAATTGTGCTTTCATATCACCCTCGTTAAGAATTGGCAAACCAACGGAACCAGGATTCCATACCACTTTATCATACTCCTGTAAATTCATTACTCTGTGTGTATGTCCGCATAAAATATAGCGTTCTCCCACCTCTGCTAGGATTTCCTTATTGTGACTTCCACCTGGAAAAATATCTTCTCTTACTGCCCTTGGTGACCCATGACAAATTCTAATACTCTCTATGTCCTCTATATTGATAGAATCTGTAGTACACAAATTTGACAAGAAAGTAATGTCTTTCTGGGTCAAATGCTGTTTTGCATAACGCAGCATTCCAACAGTGCTTGGATAAGCGTTCCATTCAGAATGCCCCTCTCCCAGTCCACACAACTGATAATCTTCCTTATTTCCTTTGATAATATAACATGGAAATTGCTCCTGCAAAGTATATATGCAATCCAGTACTTGCCTAATTCCAGGAAATTCTCCTACATAATCCCCAAGAAAACAGTAGGCATCAATCGGCTGTTTTTTTAGATATTCCATACATGCTTCCAACGCAATATTGTTTCCATGAATATCTGATAACACAGCAATATTCATGACTATTTCCTCCTATTTTAAATCAAATTTACTGAAGAGTTTTCCAAAACGTTTGGCAGCAATGTATAAATATTACAAGCACACAGCTCATCAAAATGCTTTTTTAGCATCATAAATGCCTTCCATTTATCTATCGTAAAATCTGGCAATTCATGTCTCAACGTAACATCAATCAGTCGTTTTTCCATAATACATGCACCATTTGTCAAAGAAATCGCATCACATAATTGTATACTAACATAAAAGCTTCTATTTCGTTGTGAAATTTACGATGAGAATTGCAGCGCCAAGAACTGCAAGAACTACGCCCGTTGCACGATTCAGTGTGACAGCGCTTGCCTTATTTGCAAATTTCGCAGCGACACGTGCCCACAATAATGTAGATGCAACACAGAATATTAAACACAAAATATCTGGCATACCACCAATTGAAAAGTGGCTGATAGAACCTGTGAGCGCTGTAAAAGTCATAATAAAGACACTTGTCCCAACTGCTGTTTTCAATTCATAACCTAGGACACTTGTCAATATCAGCAACATCATCATTCCGCCGCCTGCACCAATAAAACCGCAGATAAAACCAACAATTATTCCGCTAACAATAGACTGAAGAACCCGTTTCTTTGCATCGACCGCTGCCATAGATTCCTTTGTTGTCATAATCGGCTTTACTATAAACTTAATCCCCAAAAGCAATGTCATAAACACAGAAAAGCTTCCCATTGTAGTATTTGGCACCATACTTGCAATCCAACTCCCAAAAAGAGTAAATAGTAACACTGTAATCATCATGACAATCCCATTTCGGATATCAAGATTTTTATTTTTTCCATAGGTATATGCACTCACTGCACTTGCAAGCACATCACTCGCCAAGGCAATCCCAACTGCCTCATATGCTGGCAACCCTAAAAATGTAATCAACATTGGACTGATAACCGCAGCCGCACTCATTCCCGCAAAACCTGTGCCAAGCCCAGCACCAATTCCCGCAGCAAAACAAATAATAAATTTGAACATGGCTAAGTTCCTCCTTCAGATGAAATGTAGATTCCAAAACATATCCTACCATAAATCCCCAGCCACTGCTATTATGCTTCCATTAAAATCCATTAAATTTTTGTAATCACAGTTTCTCTTATCGGCGATTAATAAAAGCTATAAGCGCGTCAAAAGATGAACTTTTTATGTCCAATTCCATGTCATCCCATAAACTGGCGTGTCAAACCCCCATGTTTTCAACTGAATTTTTTTCCCACTTCTTAAATCCACAACATATAAAATGTCAAACTCTTGCATCATAACTGGTATATTATCCTTCCACAGGAGATACTGACCATCCGCTGATATTTGATACTCTGGGTCTCCAAATCCATTTCCACATACTTTTTGAAAACTTTTGTGCTCAAGGTCAAATAGCCATGTCCCCCCGCCCTTTGATTTTCTTAAAACAAAAGTATTATTCTCTGCAACAGGGGAAATCGTTTTTACCTTCTGCATCAAATCTTTCCTTTCATGTGTCTTCAAATCACAGTAACCTAACCTTCCGTCATACTGTTGTATTAACAGAGTACTGTCATTGTCTGCCCAACTGTATCCCTTATCTGCTGTTTTCAAGATATATAATAGTTCCAAACCCTCCTGACTAGAACACCCTATTATAAATTTCCCATACAATACAGTAATTTTATTTTCATGATCATAATATCTCGGGCAGTGGAGCCAAGCATCATTATAATGCTCTTCGCGATAACCTTTTTCTTTGAGAAATACATCTAACTGATCTATATTTACAATATCCTTTAGCTCTCTTGTCGCTATATCATACTCCGCAACTTTTTTGTTTCCAATGAGAGAAAGCAGTTTTGTATGATCTTTATTGCTGATAAAATCCCGAAAAGAATATCTGTCCTCCAACAATTCTTTTGTTTTCCCCAACTCCTGCCGATACAGCATAGTCGTCATAACATGCTTATTATTTGGGTCTAAAGCTTCTCCCTGCGCCCATATAATAGAAAGATTTTTTCCCATAAGATTTTTCATCATACAATAATGATTGATAAACCTCCCTAAAAAAGCAACTATAATACAAAGTGCTATCAACCATAAAACTATTTTTTTCATTCTAATTTTCATCTTATACACTCCCTATCTGCTGTCGCATGGCCTCCTTACTATGAAAGTTGTCCTTTACTTTGATAGTAAGGAATTGTAGGAAAATAAGTGATACAAATTGCGTAGGATATTTCTTCGAGAAGATATGTCAAAAAACGTAGTCGCAGCGGGCTACGGCGAGGATTTTTGACATGCGTAATCGGAGAAATAGACAAGTCAAGATGTGTCAGTTATTTTTCTACAGTTCCTAACGATATGAGGCGATATTTGAAGTTTTGCTTCGCAAAAATCACCCCTCACTTCTCAATCATGTTCTCATGGAATGCGCAGTTTATGCGCATTCCTGACCCATGAAAAGTAACACTGCATCTTTGTAAAGTTCACGCATTTCTAATAAATTCATATCTTGTTGTCGCAGGTTTATTTCGCTTTATATAAATATACTGACTCCTTCTTGTATCTCTATTGTAAATTTTAATTCTAGTATCGCTGCTGCCAAAAAGCTTAACAAAATGTTCTATATAATAGAAATACGTTCCACTTTTATCCCATCCATAAGAATATGGAGAAGAACTACTAAAAACTTTATTCCATCCTGCTTTTAAGACACAAATCTTTTTCTCGCGCGTGATATCATATAAATTAATTTGTTTTGCACGATTTCCCAAATATGCAACATGTTCGCCGTCAGTTGAAACAAAACATTGGCTTACATTTCGGAGTATTTCTTTTCTTTCCTTTGTTTTTATATCATATCTCATAAATCTGTTATTTACAAAATAGCAAATATAATGATTTCTAATGTCATATACCACGCAATTCATTTGAGATAACTCTATTTTCTGTGCTTTTTTCGTATTCAAAAATCTCTGCAAGTTCCGCAATACGCGCCTCCGCTGCATTGTTGGTCAGGTCATAGATTGCAGCGAAAAAACGAAAATTATCATATGGTGTTAAATGTGTCCAGAGCTGCTCTTTTTGACCAAATACTGTCCCAACCTGATAGGCAAGCTGCCTTCTTTTTCGCACAGGGTCAATGCCAAGCACTTCCATCCTGCCGCCATCAGGATACAAAATACCTGTGAGCATTTTGATTGTCGTGCTCTTTCCAGCTCCGTTTGGTCCAATAAATGCGAGGATTTCTCCTTCCTCCACACCAAATGACACACTGTCCACTGCCCGAATTTCCTCTGTCTGCGGATGAAAAATGGCCCTGATGCTGCCACGCATCCCCTTTTCCTTGTGCTTTACCCGAAAGTTCTTGGATAACCCTTCTGCTTCAATCACCTCCATTGCCGATCCCTCCTCAGAAAATGTTAGAAAAATTTGCCATGCACCCGTGAGATTTGTTAACTCTCTTTTAATGGATGATTGCGTGTATAAAAAAGCCGCTATGTTATATACAATTAATGTATATACCATGCGGCTTTCTTTCTATGATGAATTATGACGTTTATCGCAATACTCAACATGTCTGTCACAATCCTTATCGATGTCCGCATAGCCAAATAAGACTTTTCGTCCTACAGCCATGCTTCCCACCGATTTTTTATCAGTTTTATTTTATGGCTGTATGTTGAAAAATCTGATACGAATGCAACATCGAAACAAATAATCCAGTATTGTGCTTTAACATATCATTATCTCCTATTTTTATATCTTCTCTAAAATTTTAGTTAGTATAGCATAAAAAATAGAAAAAGGCAAGCAAAGATTTTTTATTTATGGGTACAAAAATTCCCTATATTACTGTTCACGCCATCCGATTTTGGTATATTTTAGTTCATTGCAGGCGTAAACAGCAACATTTTTGCACACAAAATGCGAAAGGACACGCATTTTGGCGCACATTTTTTACTACTTTGATGAACGAGTGAACAGTAAAGTCCGCACAAAAACTCACATACAAATCTCAATCCGAAATAACCCTAATGGTATATAATGTTTGCTCGAGACAAGTATGCTCCCATCTGTATCTGATATAGTTTCTTGAATCAGCAAAAAAGAATTGTCCTCTGACAAGGTACAAGTCAACGCTGTAAAATTCCCTGCGGTCGAGTGTGAACAAATACGTCGAAAACAATTATTCTTATCATAGCACTGTCTCTCCAAATACTCCTGCAATTGGCTGGATTGATTTAGGTCAATCTTCTTCTCCCCAATCAATTCAATTGGCAGAAAGCTTAGCGAGTACGCAAGCGGGATTCCCTTTTGTTTATACCAACGGTCTACAATAACCACAGCGGGCGTATACTGCTTTAGGACATCTGAAATTGACTTTGTGGGCGGCTCAATACGAAATGCCATCTCCACAGTATCCAGTTTCTCTGTACAATAAGAATAGATAGGGTGCTGCGGTGTCTCGACAAGAGACTTCTCTGTTTTACTTTCCGGTTGGCTGCACACAAAATGCCCAACTCCTTGCACATTCCTCGTTATACCATCTTCTTGTAACAATGCCAACGCTTTCCGAAGCGTCATGCGACTTACATCCAACTGTGCAGACAGCACTGTCTCCGACGGAAGCCGGGAATCTGGCGGAAAGATTCCATTCTGAATCATCTCGTAGAGCTGGTTATACACTCTGACATGTTTTAGTTTACTTTCCTTATTCTCTCTACTTTCTTTGTACTCAATATCTTCCTCTTTTATCATGTGATACTCCTACTTATTTTATACTTGTCTAAAAAACAACAACAAACGAAAATTAAGTAAGGAAGATTTATCTTCCTCCACTCACCGCGCAATCTGTATACCGCCTTAACGACTTATTTCCTTTTCACAATTTTATGTGCACAACCAGCTTTAGTTGCATATTTCCTCTCTATATTCGTGTGTATAAAAAATCGCAATACAAAAAATCTTCTTTTTGTCCTACCTCTATCTTAAATCTATACAAGTCAAAAGTCAAGAAGCACAAAATAGATGCATCCTTTGCTTTCAAAACGAAGAAAGCAAAAATCTTAGTCAATAGTTACAAAAAACAACTTGTATAATTTATCTATAAATACATCTTGTTTTTATACATGTATAGTGATACAATTTATTTATAATCAAGTTGTAAAAACCAATAAACAAGTAAAATGTATTCCTATGTGTTTCTATATATAAAACCAGCTTTTTATCCTATACATAAAAGGTATAAAAGAAACACTGGGTGTACATACTGCCAAAAGGAGGAAAAGAATATGCAGAATTATTCAGGTGAAGTAGGTTTACAGTATCATTTACAGATTCGTCCAGGCGATGTCGGTCGCTATGTGATTTTGCCAGGAGATCCCAAACGCTGCGAGAAAATTGCAAAGCATTTTGATAATGCGAAACTTATTGCAGACAGTAGAGAGTTTGTCACTTACACAGGAACGCTCGACGGGGAAAAAGTGAGTGTGACTTCCACTGGAATTGGCGGACCATCTGCGTCTATCGCGCTTGAAGAACTAGTGCTTTGCGGTGCTGACACTTTTATCCGCGTCGGCACATGCGGCGGTATTGACCTTGAGGTCAAAGGTGGTGATATTGTGATTGCAACAGGCGCTGTCCGCATGGAAGGCACAAGCCGCGAATATGCGCCAATCGAGTATCCCGCAGTTGCAGATTTAGATGTCACAAACGCTCTTGTCGCAGCAAGCAAAGAATTAGGCAATGTTTACCACACAGGCGTCGTTCAATGTAAAGATGCTTTTTACGGACAGCATGAGCCCGAGCGCATGCCCGTCAGCTACGAACTGTTAAACAAATGGGAAGCATGGAAACGTATGGGCTGCAAAGCTTCTGAGATGGAATCAGCAGCACTGTTTATCGCTGCAAGTCATTTGCGTGTTCGCTGCGGTTCAAACTTCCTTGTTGTAGGCAATCAAGAGAGAAATGCCCTTGGCATGGAAAATCCAATTATACACGATACCGAATCCGCAATTAAAACGGCTGTCCTAGCAATCCGCAAGCTCATTGCAGCAGACCATGAAAAATAAAGCCTCTGGGCAGACAGGAGACACATCAGATGAAATTACTAATAAATTTAATTGGTATTGTTATCATTTTAGGACTTATCTTCCTGCTCTCATGGGACCGCAAAAGCATTCCTTGGAAAACAGTGCTTCGCGCAATTCTAATACAGTTTGTTATCGCTGTGTTACTAGTAAAAATACCAATTGGAAAAACCATTGTATCTGTAATTTCTAACGGAATCACAGCCATCATCAACTGTGGACAGGAAGGACTGTCATTTGTCTTTGGAAGTCTTGCAGACAGTACATCTCTGGGCGGTATCTTTATCGTCCAGACACTTGGCAATATTATCTTTGTATCTGCACTGGTAAGCTTATTGTACTATATTGGTGTATTAGGTTTTGTAGTGAAATGGATTGGAAAAGGCGTTGGAAAGCTCATGGGCACAACAGAAGTAGAGAGCTTTGTCGCTGTGGCAAATATGTTTTTAGGTCAGACGGACAGTCCCATTTTGGTGAGCAAATACATCCAATCATTGACCGACAGCGAAATCTTTGTTATTCTAGTCTCAGGAATGGGCAGTATGTCTGTATCGATTTTGGGTGGCTATCATGCGCTTGGAATCCCTATGGATTATCTGCTGATTGCAAGCGCTATGGTTCCTGTCGGAAGTATCCTTGTTGCAAAGATGATTCTTCCGCAGACAGAAGTTGCACAATCCATTACGGATGTCAAGATGGACAACAAAGGAAATAATGCAAATGTTATTGACGCAATTGCTGAAGGTGCATCCACTGGTATGCAGATGGTCATTTCCATCGCTGCATCTTTAGTTGGCATTATTGGTATTGTGGCAGTTGTAAATATGTTTCTAGGCTTTGCTGGAATCCGGTTAGAACAAATTTTCTCTTATTTATTTGCACCGTTTGGTTTCCTGATGGGATTAAATGGAAATGATGTATTGATGGAAGGGTCCCTTCTTGGCAACAAACTGATTGTCAATGAATTTGTTGCCTTTCAAGATTTAGGTGCGATACTTAATTCTCTGGACACCAGAACAGGTATGATCTGCGCAATCTCTCTGTGTGGCTTTGCAAATCTGTCTAGTCTTGGCATTTGTGTATCTGGCATTGCTGTACTCTGCCCAGAAAAAAAGAGCACCCTCTCACGCCTTGTCTTCAAGGCGATGCTGGGCGGCATCTTTGTGAGTATGTTAAGTGCTATGATTGTCGGAATTATTATGCTGTTTTAATAAGAACATTCAAAAGGAGTGAGTATTTTATGGTGAAAATTAAAAAATACAATCGCATTTTCACAATTGTCATCGACTCTTTGGGCATTGGCGCCGCTGCAGATGCGGCTGCCTATGGCGATGCCGGAACGGATACATTAGGTCACATTGCTCAGAAAACAGAAAATTTTCAAATTCCAAACCTGCAAAAGTTAGGAATAGCAAACTTACATTCTTTACACGGCGTCGCCCCTGTTGAAAAACCAGCAGGATATTTTGCACGGTTGCATGAGGCGAGCACCGGAAAGGACACAATGACAGGACACTGGGAAATGATGGGACTGCATATTACAAAACCATTTCAGACCTTTACTGAAACTGGATTTCCAAAAGAACTTTTAGATGAACTGTCTGCGCGGACAGGGCGCACCATTATTGGAAATAAAAGCGCAAGCGGCACAGAAATACTTGATGAACTTGCCGAGGAGGAAATTGCCACAGGTCATATGATTGTATACACTTCTGCGGATTCTGTGCTTCAGATTTGTGGAAATGAAGAAACTTTTGGGCTAGAAGAACTTTATCGCTGCTGCGAGATTGCGCGAGAGTTGACCTTGCGGGACGAATGGAAAGTTGGGCGTGTTATCGCTAGACCTTATATCGGTAAGAAAAAAGGAGAATTTGTGCGCACAAGTAATCGTCATGACTATGCCCTTAAACCCTATGGAAAAACTGTTCTCAATGTGCTCAAAGACGCTGGATTTAATGTTATTTCCGTCGGAAAAATATATGATATTTTTGACGGCGAAGGACTTACAGAATCCAACAAATCCAAAAGTTCTGTACATGGTATGGAGCAGGCTATTGAAATTGCACACAGATCATTTCAGGGACTCTGTTTTGTGAATCTTGTGGATTTTGATGCCCTTTGGGGACATCGCCGAAATGTAACAGGCTATGCACAGGAACTTGAAAAATTTGACAAGAAACTTGGTGAATTTCTAAAATGTCTAAAAGATGATGACTTGTTAATCATTACTGCGGACCATGGAAATGACCCAACCCATACAGGAACAGACCACACACGAGAAGATGTTCCATTTATCGCCTACTCGCCGTCCTTTACAGGCAATGGCAAACTAGAAGATACTTCTACATTCGCTGTAATCGGCGCCACAATTGCCGACAATTTCGGCGTGCCAATGCCTGAAAGCACCATCGGTCACTCCCTGCTTGCGCAATTAAAATAATCGTAGAAAATTATTAGAAAGGATAATTTTATGGATAAAAAAGAACTTTTAAAAACTGTGGACCACACACTGCTCACGCAAACTGCCACATGGACAGAAATCCGTCAGATTCTTGACGATGGCATAGCCTACGGAACTGCATCTGCGTGCATTCCCGCTTCCTATGTTAAACAAGCAGCAGACTATGTAAATGGAAAATTGCCCATCTGTACTGTGATTGGTTTTCCAAATGGCTATCACACCACTGCTGTCAAAGTCTATGAAACAAAAGACGCTATCGCAAACGGCGCGGCAGAAATTGATATGGTCATCAATATCGGCTGGCTGAAAGACGGGCGTTATCAGGACCTTGAGGACGAAATTCGCCAAATTCATGAAGCGTGCGATGGTAGAATTTTAAAAGTCATTATTGAAACCTGCTTACTCACAGAGGAAGAAAAAATTAAAATGTGCGAGATTGTCACCAATGCAGGCGCAGAATATATCAAAACTTCCACAGGTTTTTCCACAGCGGGTGCTACTTTTGCAGATGTCAAACTGATGCAGGAACACGTTGGAAAAGATGTAAAAATCAAGGCGGCCGGCGGTATTGCTTCACTCGACGATGCAGAGGAATTTCTCCGTTTGGGCGCAGATCGCTTAGGAACAAGCCGTATGATCAAGCTTATTAAAAATGTTGATTCTGGCTCTGGATATTAATTGAGAGGGGAAATAACCTTCCCCTCTCGATTCTTATTAACGTCTTCTATCAATATAATCAATCAGCATCTCAATTGTCCCATCCACGCCTAACTTACTGCTATTGATAGAGATATCATAATTTCGCGAAGCCCCCCATTTTCCCGCACAAAAACTGTTATGATAACGTCTGCGTTTCCAGTCTTTCTCGCGAATCTTTTTCACCGCCTGACTCTCCGACAACTCATACAAACGCATAATGCGCTCTACTTTCGTATCCATATCGCCAAGCACAAAGATTGACACTAGACTGTCAAACTCTTTTAAAATCGTCTCACTGCATCTCCCGACAATCACAAAAGAATCCCCTGATAATGCTCTATTTTTTAGATAGTCAAACTGCATTTGATACAAGTTTTCCTCCGGCGAACTACTATAACCGCGCACTGTCCTCGAAGAAAGCCTGTTTTTACGCTTTTCGTCCAGCTCTTTCCAATGCTCCATATCCATATTTTTTTCTGCTGCAATCTCATCAAGCAGATTGTGGTCGAGCAATGGGATTTTATAATGTTTTGACAATTTTTCTGCAATCTCATGTCCGCCGCTGCCATACTCCCTGCCCACTGAGATAATCAACTGCTTTTCCATCGAACTTGCCTCCCTATAAATACCGAACATAAATAATCAACATGGATATCATTACAACCATAATTGTTGCCGGCATCATTTTCTTACAGTATTTTCCCCATTTAATTACATAACCTTCCCTCGCTGCCGTCGCAATGCCAACAACGTTTGCTGAGGCTCCAATTGGAGTAGCACTTCCACCAATATCGGTTCCCATCGCCAACGTCCACGCAAGCGTTGACAAATCAACGCCATAGGTGACAGACAAGCTTCTAATAACTGGTATCATCGTTGTCGCAAACGGAATATTATCCACAAATGCGCTTGCTATCGCTGACAGCCAGATAATAATTGCAATCATCACCATAACATTACCGCCGCTAATCTTGCCAATAAACGCCGCCATAATTTCCAATATCCCTGTCTGCTCCAAACCGCCAATCACAACAAACAATCCGATAAAAAACAACAATGTCTTATAGTCAACTTTCTTTAATAATAGAATAGCATATTTCCACGACGTTGCCAATGTGGCAATTGCAACAATTGTACCAATTGTGGATACTGTTAGTCCCGTCTGCGCATGTGTCACCAGCAAAATAATCGCCGCTGCAAAAATAATACTACTTACAATAAAACCTTTTTTGTCTGTAATCGTTGATTCGGGGCTTGGCAAACTGCTATAATCAATCGCCTGAGAAGTATTTGGCTTTAATTCCTTTTTAAATATTAGATAGAAATACAGCAACACTGCAACCAGTGAGACTGCCACAATTACACCTGTATTGGTCACAAAATCTGTAAAAGAATACCCCAGTGAAGTTCCAATAATAATATTGGGCGGATCTCCGCACATTGTCGCAGAACCCCCAAGATTTGCACAAAAAATCTCAGACAAAATCATTGGAACTGGATTAAATTTTAAAAGCTGCGACAATTCAATTGTCACTGCTGCCAAAAATAAAATCACTGTAATACTGTCAATAAACATTGCAAGTATTGTGGACAGTACCATAAATGTGATAAACAGTGGTATCACCTGATATTTCACAAACTTGGCAATACGCATACACAGCCACCGAAAAAAACCGACGCGCGCCATACCTTCAACCATCACCATCATGCCAAAAATAAACAGGATTGTCTCCCAGTTAATGCCTGCACTGCTACTTCCTGACTCCCCAGACAGATACCAGAAATCTGCCATAAAAATACTCTTTAAATTAATTGTCTGAATTAACGCTGTCATACTGTGCATACCCACCCCAAAAACAAAAATAATTGTGAGTGCTGCGCATACAAGCGATACAATGTGCCGTTCCACAATTTCCGTCACAATAAAAACAAACATTGCAATAAAAATAATTACTGCAAACACTTGTGCTAACATAGATACACCCTTCTTTCTAAAAAACAAATCCAAATATCCTTATGCTTTACTTTATGTATTGAAATCGATTCGGGGAATGATTCGTTTTTTTCCGTCTGATTGATGCATATACTCTGTGACCAATGCATCTAGTGTCCGGTAAAAAGTTTGTATTATCTCTGAAAGCTGAAAAAATTTTCCCTGCAAAAGAAAAAGATACCCTATATGCAATAGACATAGAAACAAATTCCAGCCCGCAGACTGCAATTCTATTCCAACGCATTCGCCCAGCATCTTTGTTGTACAAATATATCTATTGATGTGGCTAGAATCATCTTTTATCAATATTTTGCCAAAAATAAAATCCACAGAACTTGATTGAAAGAAAGTGTTTGATGCTCCTGTAGATTTGTACGCAAAAAAAGAGTCCGTCATAACCATATTAAGGTATATTTCGGACAAGAGCAGCATTATCACAATCGCCAAACAGGCTGTCTTCTCTCTTCTTGTGTGCACTATAATACCCTCTTCCTTAAAGCTCCATCAATTAAACGCCTAGTTTATTATAGACCGCCGTAATTATAGCACACTTTTTACGGCGAGGGAAGAGGGTATTTTTTATTCTCCTAATATCCTTTCTCTTGCATTTTTCTTCTCTGTTGGTTTCTGGCTTATTTCACTCAATATAGTGTCAAAATACTGTTCAATCCACACAAAAGAATTGTGAATACCGGAAACTTCCCATGGGTCGCAAGGTGCAATCTGAATATTGTATCCATTTACTGAAGCCCCTTTTGCTTCTGGAAATTCCTCAAAACTCGCAAGCATATAAAGCACAACATCCTGCACACCTTCCTCCATGTCAAACCCAGTAAATTCTGCCTGAATATGCTCTGTCTGGCATACACCCTCACACACATAAATTTTTAATTCGCCTTGATATCCATACTGCTCCCCAGGAATCGTATATATGTACGAAAACAAATGCAATTCCCGCCCATCTTCCGTCTGATAATCATAAAAAGTCAAATCAGAAATCTTTTTGGCATAATTTTTCTTAACATAAGCCTCTATTTGTTGTCTACTATGTTCCCAGTCTGCCAGCGCTTTCTCTCCTGCTTGTTCCTTATCTCGAATTAGACAGAGAACATCTGCCACGCCCTCGCCAAACAAAGCACAGTTTGCAAATACTTTCCCAGATTCCAGAATGCCAAATCTTGCTTGCGCCAGTGTCCCAAACTGATATTCTGGTGTCTTAATTCCATTCACGCCCATTCGCCGTTTCACATAGACATTCCGTTTGACTTGAAGCTGCATATTGGGATATATCAGATTTGGGTCTACAATCCGATCTGCATTCTGCATTGCAAGTTGTATATAATTTTTTCCATTTCCCAATAACGTTTCTGAAATGCGCCAAAGATTGTCTCCTTCGCAAACCTTATACGTGCCAATTTCCTCTGTGAGCACACAATATTGATCTCGTTCACTAGACGCTACATCATATTGCACCAGCTTCTCCTCCGATGCACATGCTATCATAGAGGTGCCCTCTATCAGCCCAAAAAGTGTACATACAATGGTTATTCCCGCTATTGCTCGATAAATTCCCATATACTCGCATCCTTTCCCAGCCATAAATTCTCCTCTAAGTTCCCACATTCCAAGATTTCTCCCGTTTGCTCTGACTGCTCATACCAATTCCAAAATTCTGAATCCGTTCGGTATGGCTCTAATTCAGCACTCTGAAAATGCGCACAGAAACTATTTTCCAATGGCAATTTACTCACAATCTTACTTGGTTTTGGGTCATAGGACAATCCAATCACAAAATTCTTGTTCGCATCCAAATAGAAAAAAGGGGTAAATAGATATTGTGCGTTCGCTTCTTCATCGTCATTCAAAAACCACTGCAAAAATGTTTCCCGCGTATCCGCATCATTTACAATCAGCTCGCCATAATCTCCGCTCTCCTCCACTTGTGTGCACCAAAGCCCCATAAAATCATCATTCAGCGTAAAAATATCTGAGAGCGCATACTGTTCACCTGTCATTAGATTGACATTTGCGCAGCGCTGTGTTCTATGTACATAATGCAAAGGTGAAATTGGCGCATAAAGTTCCTGAAAATGCACACTCATCAAATATTGGCTGTGATATGGGACCTCACAGTGCACATCACTGCAAAACATTTGATAATCCTTCTGTAGCTCCTTTACTTCCTCATCTGGAAAAAGATGCCAAAAATGAACCTTTTCCATTGCTACATCATTAAAAAGTTTGTTGATAGTCTCCTCCTGTCCGGTGCTTATTCCAGATACACGCGGATACTCCACTGTCAGCACATCCCAATAATCATACTGCTCTGAATACTGCACATAATATTGTTCTTTCTGTACTGTATAATCCCGACACCCTTTCGGCGTAAGAAACTGCAGCGCACCGTAAACACCTGCCCCCAACACTGCTACAGCCAGCACTGCACCAACCAAAAAGCCTACCGGAATCTTTTTCTTTTGTTTCACTTCCATGTGCATTCCCCCATTCTCTCTTATAGCCTCTCGAAAGCTATTTCTATAACATCCTAATTATAGAGAGCGGGCGCATCAAACTTGTATCGAATTTGCATCAAAGTTGCATCATTGTTTAACTTTCCGCAGTCTGTCTCCAAATATTTTTTACTGAAGAATAACTTGCCCAGATGGAAAGCGCATATCCAAAAAGCAAATCTTTTGCAACTGCACCAATCAATTCTGATTCCTTTAAAAGTTCTGGAACCATGCGAAAAGAATCTGCCATTGAAAGGGAATACATTTCCCCAAGTTCAGAATGAACTGTAATTCCCAATGACACAAATTCCGCTGCCAGAATTGCCAGAAAAGAAAGAATAATACAAAGGATAATCCCGCCTTTAGACAAATGTCCTCCAAGTAATTCATAACCTTTCATACCGCAGAACACAATGGCATATCCGGCGATTCCAGCAATAAATCCAATACGTCCAAGAAAGACCCACAATGCTGCCCCAAGCAATACGCCCAAGACCGCACCAATAATCCCTAACAAAATATTCTCTCTCACTGGTTGTACTCCCGATGTCAAATCGACTGTCTGTTCATTCATTGTTTTCCCTCCTCATCTTCTTTCTATCAATTTAATATTTTCCAATTGTAACCAAATGTCTGCCTCTGCGAAATCCAAATAAGTATAGCCTGTGCATAAAAGAGAGAACCTCTTGTCCAAAATACAGCCAAGGGTTCTCTTCTATTTCTAATCAATCACCAAAACTGATACCAAGCATCTTTGCTTCCTTAATGATTGTCGAATCGGGGTCTACCATCTTAAGTTTGCCCGCCACATCCTGAAGTGGTACTTTTACAACCTCTCTGTTCTGATAGCCAACCATATAGCCATATTCACCCTTGAGAATCAGCTTCGATGCCTCTGCGCCAAGTCTGCTTGCAAACACTCTATCATAAGGATCGGGACTTCCTCCTCTTTGTGTATGTCCTGGAACAGTGACACGTACTTCCATTCCACTCTTTTCCTTGATCTTATCCGCAATCTCGTAGGACACACTTGGATATTTATAATCTGCCATATACTTCTTAAATTCTTTCTTAGAAAGTGCTGCTACTTCCTTGGAAATCGCACCTTCTGCCACTGCGAGAATCGTAAATTTGCTGCCTCTCTCCGAGCGCTTTTGTATCGCTTTAATAATCTTATTGATATCATATGGTATCTCTGGTATCAATATAATGTCAGCACCGCCCGCAATACCTGCATTCAATGTAAGATACCCTACTTTATGCCCCATCACTTCCACAATAAACACGCGTCCATGAGAAGCCGCAGTTGTGTGTATCTGGTCGATACATTGTGTTGCAATATCAACTGCACTTTGAAATCCAAAGGTCATATCTGTTCCCCAAAGATCATTGTCAATAGTCTTTGGCAGTGTCACAACATTTAATCCTTCTTCACGCAAAAGATTTGCAGTTTTGTGTGTACCATTTCCACCGAGAATTACCAAGCAATCCAGACTAAGCTTATAATAATTATGTTTCATCGCCTCCACTTTATCCAGACCATTTTCATCTGGGTCACGCATATTCTTGAACGGCATACGCGAACTTCCAAGGATTGTGCCGCCCTTTGTCAATATTCCTGAGAAATCTGACGGCGAAAGCATCTTGTACTTTCCATAAATCAGCCCCTTGTAACCGTCAAGGAACCCAAAAAGCTCTACTTCCTTCCCCGCATTGAACAATCCTTTTGCAACGCCACGCATCGCTGCGTTCAACGCCTGACAATCACCGCCGCTTGTTAACATTCCGATTCTTATCATGGAAACCTCCTTCTTCGCACTTCGTATCTGCGCACTATGATCCATATTAATATGAAACTGTAAGAGAACCCAGCACCAACTGACAAAAATGTCCTCGTTCCAGTCCATTAGCCATGCTATTTTATATTATAATCCTTTTTTTAGATACGAACAACTTACTAAATAAAAATAATATCAATTTTGTTAAAATGCACAAAAATTTTCATAAAATCTATCGGCTGCGCCAAAAACAAGGTTTTGTATAACAGGACATATTTGACCCAAAAATTACCTCTCCGAAATGGAAATAACTTCCAAAAAAAAATTATGAACCTGTCCAAATTGCGCAAAAAAGAAAAGAAAAATGGAAAGAAGTCGATTTTGAAAACAAACTTATCTATGTCACACATACACTGCGTTATGACAATTATGGTGACGAAAGCAAATTTCACATCTTCGAGCCCAAAGCAGAAAGCGCACAATTCCTATGATTGAAGAGGTTCAAAAAGCATTTCAAAATATATGGAATAAAAATATAATCTTGGGGGGAAGCGGAGACTTTATAGTCGATGGCTATCAGAATTTTGTTTTTCTGACAAGAAAAAAGCGAAGATTATACATGCCAAATACAATATCACAAAGGAAGTATTTTGCTTAGCATTCTATATGCAAACCTTTTAGCTTATTAATAATTTCACTAATATTAGGGTTGTAAATTTGCTCTATATTGTATACTTAGACTTCTAAAATAATAATTTGACGAGATAAATGTATAACCGCAAAGCTCCTATATGGACTGGTGGCGGTTCTCAACCTTATGAAACAGAACCAATTACATATGTTGTAGACAAGAGTTCTGTTAAATTTGTCAGCGTTACAAAATCTGGAAAAGTAACAGGATTAAAATCAACAGGTAATAAGACAGCTGCCATTAATGTAATGTCAGCTTCTGGAAAGAAGTTAACATCTGTTAAGATTAAAGTTAATTAATTACAAACCTAAATTAGTCTGATTTTCTCAGAAGAAAAAGAGGTATCAAATTGATACCTCTTTTTCTAATTACATAAATTAATTACTGCCCTTTACCTTTACTTCAAATGAAACAGTTGTCTTCTTACCAGACAGTGTTGAAACAGTAACTTTAGCCTTACCATTCTTTAAAGCCGTAACCTTACCATTACTATCAACACGAATTAATTTAGCAGAATTCTTATCTAAGGAATATGTAACAGGCTCTGTTACATAAGTATTCGGAGTATTTGTTCCTAACTCGGTAGTGTTTTTAATAATTTTCCAAGACTCTGTTGCCGTAGTGCTATTATTAATGTATGCCTTAATATCAGCTGTATCGCCAACATTTATAGAAACCTTACTTCCTTCTTTGTTAACCTTCTCTCCACTCAATTCAGCTGTAATCTTTGTTGTCTTATCAGTGATATAGAGATATCCATATGCAACAGCACCACCATCTGTATAAGCACCAATTTTAATTACAGTACCAGCTACCTGGTATTTTTCAGGAATAGTAATTTTAGCTGCTTTCTTGAGATTGCCATTGTTATCCCTAGAATCAACTCTAATTACTTCAGTAATTTTAGAACCGTCTAAACTAAAATCTGTTAATTTATCAAGTTCTTTTTCTTTTGCATATCCTATTACCTTCCAATCTGTAACATTATATGTTGCCTTTTTAGGTAATACATTTTTAATAGTAAATGTAGCACTAATATCTCTTCCTGATACATTCGGATTAATTACCTGAATTTCTTTAGCAAAAGAAATTGAAGTAGCGTTCTGTATCACTTGAACAGAAATTGTTTTCTTTCTTACTGTAGGTTTTGGTTTGCCATTTGTATATTTAAGAGAAACATAGCTCGCTGTAACATCTGTCTTTCCAGGCCCAACAGGTACAAGATTACCATTTTCATCTATTGTAGCAACTTTAGCGCTCTTTACAGACCATACAATAGAATCTGCAATGTCAGCTCTATCCTCGGTACTCTTTGTGCTTCCCGCAAGAACTACCTTTTGACCATCTGGTACATATGCTGCCGCACTGTATTTGTATGTATTGTTACCAACATAAAGCTTCCTCACATCACTCTTTGTCTGTGGCAGTCTACCAATAATTTGAATTACTTCTTTATTCTGTATTTCATTAACAGTAATATCAGCAATATTGCTCTGTTTAAATGTTAACTCTACTGGTTCTGAGCTTATTTGGCTACCTTTAAATTTCGCTTTGGTATTAACTTTTACCTTATATTGAGTTGTCTCCTTGTCAAGTGCATTAGCTGGCAATACTTTACCAGTATTATCCTTATTGGTTGTAACCTTAGCATTTTTCTTTATGGCTTTATCTGTTTCAATTGTTGTCCAGTTCAGTTTTGTTGCTGTTGCTGGAAGAACCAAACCATTCGCACCTTTCATTGTAGCTGTTAAGGTAATTGCTTTTCCTGACCATGCATAAATAGGAAGTTGCTTTCCTTCTGCATCTTTGTTGTTCTGATCAATCTCAATACTTTCAGGAGTCGCTTTAACGGTTACAGTAAGAGTAGCCTTTTTGCCTGTAGCAGATGCTACTGTTATTTTTGCGTTACCAATATTTTGAGGAATAATTTCTGCTTTTGTTGCAATGTTGTTATCCTCTGAAACTCTAATTGGCTTTACAGCGACTATCGATGCATTACTTGAAGTCCATGTAAGTTCATCTGTCTTAATTGCTGTCTCTGCACCATCATCCCAAGTAATTTCTAATATAGCCTTTTTACCAGTTTCGTTTTTAACATTCCAACCAATCTCTTTTGAAACTTTAGCTTTCTCAATTACATTTTTCTGATCATCTAGTTCTTCAGCCTTATAATCATCCTTGGAACCCATATCAATTTCATCTTTGGTACCTTTAAATTTAATGGCTTTTACATTGTTTGCTTTAACAATTTCAATTGTTCCTGTTGCTGATTTTCCAGATGCAGTAGCAATATCAAACGTAACCTTATTTCCTGGAGCTAATTTACTAGTTCCAGCATTCATATTAAGAATACCATCATCTGATAACTTAATACCTTTATTCTTTCCTTTATTTGGATTGCTGGCATTAGCCTCACTATCAGCAGGTATTATTACATTAGAGAATACAACTTGTTCTGCACTATCTTTTAAGTCTACCTTTCTTGCATTTTCTCCTTCGCCATATTGCAGAGAAATATAGTCTTTAAGATCATAGTTCCGTCCTGTTGCGAACTTCATTTCCTTAAATGAAATTTCATAATTATCATCAACTACTGTGACAGTAGCTTCTGCAACATAATCACCATCAGTTGGTCTGTTAGAGTTCACATAAGCCAGACCATCTGCTTCAATCCAAGCATAAATTTTTGCTTGGCCTGCGGATTTTGCCTTTACTGAAGCTAATGTATTATCACCACCATTGCTTCCCCAAGCTACTACAGCAACTTTAGGGTCATCACTAAACCATTTAATTTCTTTTTCAATTGCCTCTTTTTCTTCTTTGGTGACCCAATCCATTTCCTCGTCTTCAGCATTCCAGTCATCAAACAACACTCTAGCTTTTAGGAAACCATTTTTTCTTTCCTCTAAGTCCATCTCCATCTCGGACTTATCCAGTGTAATTCCTAAAATATTCAGTTCATGTTTTTGAACTGTAGTAGGAACTATTGCCTGTGTACTTGTGCTGGTACTGGTACTTGTGTCTGAATTTGAATTAGACCACAACTTCTTCTCATCGTTGTCAGTATCGCTATCACTTCTTTCACCATATGCTTTTTGAAGTTCGCTTTCTGTCGCTGATGCCGTCATTGGTGTAGTGATAACCATGGCACCCACCAATAAGTATGCCATAATCTTCTTAATAACACGATTTTTCATAGCACCTTTTCCTCCATTAATACTATTTAACCTTTCATAACCTCTCAGCATTCCTTGCTTATACAGAACATAAGTATGGAAAATTACCTATAAAAGCATATCGCTGCTGAACCGTTATACTTTATATATCATATACCCAAATGCGAAGTCTCGCAAGCTTTTTTTCTAAATATCTGCAAATTTAGTCAACTTGTACACCTTTATATTGATTATTCGTCATACTAATCTCAGTTTTCCTCAATATATTCAATGTATTGAATTGGCTGCGGCTTCGTCTGTTCGACATACCATTGCCACTGTTCGACTAAACTCTGATTTTTGCTAATTGCCAACGTATAACTTCCCTTTGTGTCTACGACCTCACACTTCTCTTTTATTATATCGGTATCTAAGAGATTATTATTTAGTATGTACAAGGCATCTTCCTCAAAATCTACACTTCCAAAATCTGTTAAGTTCAATTTTTGAGAGCGGATTATATATTGTAAGATTTCCCCTTGCCTGTAACTTAACCCGTCTGTAATAAAATAAATATTCTCTCCACCCGAAAGTCTGTTGACCCACTCTGCAATCTGTGGTGCAGCTCCTGACTGCTTTTCATTCCTCACCACTACATAGTGGTCAACAATCTCTGTATAAATGTGATTCCATGCCGCAACTGGCAGTATTAATGCTACTATCAGTCGAAATGTTGTCAACCGATTTTTCATAATTCCTGACGAACCCGCCTTGAATATCAGCACAAATCCCGCTGCCAGTGGAACCACATACCTTGCCACCTCCTTTATCTTTCCTGTAGGGGATTCATAATTCCAGAATACCCTGCCAAACACTGTCGCATGTATCAGCTCATACTCCGTCCGCTGCAATTCGTCAAACGCATACTGACAATACGCACCCGCCGCCAGATAAGCCACCAGAAATACAATCCAATACCACAGCCAATAGCGGTCTGCTAGCATTCTCTCTACACTGTATACTAACACAAACCCTATCAGATATTCAACATATCTTCCATTGATTAGATCATCTACTTTGTAAAATCCTTCTTTGTACAAAGCATTGATCATAAAAGCACTCGCAAAGGACAGAAACATTCCCAGCAAAAACAAATGTTCCTCAAAATCTTTTCGGGCCTTCGCACTGACAATGTGTTCTTTCCCTCGTAATGTCGCTGTAAGTCGTTTACAGCCATCTACCGCCAAAAAGATGGCATTTAGAAACAGATCCCTTAGTCCCCAGCAAATGACAAGTCCCGTAGCCGCAGCAAGATAGTACCACTTACCCACAATACTTGTCCCAAGGCGAATCAGTCCATATTTGGTAAATACATTCTTTAGCACACCAATCTGTCCTGACAATTCATTGATTGCAAGTATCGATTCTCTGCCTCTTTCAGGTGTTTCTACTAGGTTCAACCCCATTGACACCGCCCCGCAAATTATCACAGTTGCCAAAGCCAGCAACACCAGTCCCAGTTTGACTTTTCCTTTCTCAAGAATATACAGCCATAAGATTACCGCAACAATCACAACAAAAATTACAAGCATTGATTTTGTAAGGGCTGCGGAAAGAATTTCCCCCATATCACTTGGCGTTTTTCCTAGATAATTTACATTCCGAACATAAGACTTTACTATACTGTGAAGCGTATACAGAATGTATACACTTCCCAGAAATGCTGTTGTCTGGCACAGACGATTTCTTTTTAGCAGTCTTAAAATAATTATCATCAGCACTGCTGTGAGCACAAGCCCTAATGTTCTTTGATGCACTGTATACATATAGATAACGATAGCCGCCAACCCAATATGATTTGCCACACTCGGTTTGTCTATAACTCGCATCATCGTATAAGCAAATATCCAAAAAAGAAATGATAGTGTACATTCTGTCAATGTAACATGTGTATAGAGCATATTGGACGGATAAATAGCAGCCACAAAACAAACTGCCGGAATCATTACCCAATTCAGATGCTTCATATAACGCTCTGCAATTTTTACAGATAGTAGGTATCCTATCACAACAAAAATAATGTTGAAGGCGACAGCTACCTTATATAAATCAGTCCAGCCATATCCACGAAATGCAGCCACTTTCTGTACAATGCAAAGTATCAGACTATATCCATAGGAATAATAATTGATTCGTCCTGTCAAATCTGTCCAATCCTTGCCTGAAAACAGCATACTGTTTGACCAGTATCCAAATTCATCATCAAGAATAATGGGCATTGTCAGTTCTCCAAGCCTATATACTCCCATCCACACAATGACCGCTGCAAATATGTACTTCAGTATTTTTTCTTTTCTAAATAGTCCAAATAACGTCTCCCTGATTTTCTGTTTACTCACTACCATTGTTACTTGTCATCTTTCTTTTTCTCGCCCTCCGGGTCCAGCAGTCCCAGCTCAAGCTTTTTTACTCGAAACTGTATGTCTTCTAGCAGTTTGCGGTTCGCTGATATAATGTCTGCCTGCATACCTGTCACAAGCGTCTGAAAACCGATGATAATCATCATGGCTGCAAGTATCAGAGACTGCGTATGCCCTGAACCGTTTCCTGTAAAGAAGAAATACAGAAATCGAACCCCTATCGCTGTACCAAACAGTATAAACAGACTGCCAATCAGTGTAAAGATCTTCATCGGCTTGTACATTAGGACCGCACGCAGTATGGTCAGCACGGATTTTTTGATATAGCTTCCTGTGGAGTTCATCAACCTGGACTTACGCAACTCAGGATTTGTATGTACCGGAACTGAGGTGATTGCCATTTTGTTTCTGCCTGCCTGCACAATTGTTTCGAGAGTGTAAGTATACTCATTATGTACATTCACTCGCATTGCGGCTTTTCTGCTGTAAGCTCTAAAACCACTTGGCGCATCTGGTATGCTTGTCTTCGACGCCGCGCGCACTACCCAGCTTCCAAAACGTTGCAACTTTTTTTTGATCCAAGAAAATTCCTGAATTTCATCAATCGGCCGCTCTCCAATAACAATATCTGCTTTTCTTTTTAGAATTGGCTGTATCAGTTTCTCAATATCCGCACCACAGTACTGGTTATCCGCATCCGTATTAACAATAATGTCCGCACCGTGCCGCAGAGCGAGGTCAATACCGGCAAGAAATCCCTTAGCTAGCCCCAGATTTCGTTTGAAATGCACAACATAGTGCACCCCCCAGTCTAAAGCAATGCGCTCTGTGTCATCATCACTCCCGTCATTGATGATTAAGTACTCTATCTCATCAATGCCATCAATATGACGCGGAAGGTCATTTAATGCTATCTCTAGTGTCTCTGCCTCATTGTAACAGGGGATTTGTATGATCAGTTTCATCCTTCGCCTCCCAATGTCTTTGGTCCACCTGCATTTCTGTGCTGCCTGCAAAACAGTATCTTTATGTTTAGATTCCTGCCGCAGCTAACATTATATCAAACTTTTTGATTTTGTACATGCTATTTCTTTAATATACATAAATTACCACGATTGTGCAAGCCTTTCTTTTGCAAAACTTTGATTCTAAACAACAGTTCAGCCTTCGGCTTC
>DEPD01000152.1 GCA_002358575.1 Lachnospiraceae bacterium UBA3401
CATGCCTGTTCATAGCCTGATGGCAGTAGTTTTACTAAATCATTTGTATCCATAAAATTTACCCTCTTTGATTATAACATGAATTTTATGGATTTACAGTAACAAAATTAGTGCATATGGGGCATGCCCTTGACAGCCACCCAAAGGGAGGTTACATCCCCAAGACCGTCGGCGGATGTGCAAGAAAGTCTGTGCCTAAGTCCATCGCCGTCGGCAGGCATCTGACGACATCCTTTTGAGCAGGTGTCAAGGGTGGCGGAAACCGCATTCATCCTAACGATAAGTGACTTGATTTTTTTAGCCACAAATGTTACAAAAAAGCTTGACCACTACAGCAGCTTCTGCAGAACAGGTGTTGCAGCAGCTTATGAAATCCAATCCTGAACTGCTAATAGAATTTACCAGGTCTATCCAAAATGCTAATAGAGAGTAAATCTATTAGCAGGCAAATGAACAGGTAAAAATACCGTATTACAAAAGAGAAAAAATCTAGTGTTCGAGGAGCTTCAAAATGGGAGTTTTATTAGCAGAAAAATGAGCCGGATTATTTGAACATCCGATCATTTAACTCGTATTAGCATGCAGGTTCGATTTTTAGATGTATTAGCATATTAGCAAATCCGAGTTTTGACGCTGAAATGAAGAAAGCCGAAAACCCGCTAAAATCAAGGCTTTCGGCTATGTTTCCAGCGTTCCCGAGGTGACTCGAACACCCGACCTACCGCTTAGGAGGCGGTCGCTCTATCCATCTGAGCTACGGAAACGTGTATTAAATTGTGTGTAACTTGCGGCTTCTGCTCCTCCAAAAAGTTTCCGTTGTAGGTTCTCTTAGGAGGTGATCTCTCTATCCAACTGAGCTACGAGGACTTGTATGACATCCAAATTCATGTACTTTTTTATTATATCAGATGTCATAATTATTGCAACTATTTTTTAAAAATTCTGCTGTGGAAATTCAATATATCCTTGAAGCCAGATAACGCCTTTAAACCGCCTGCCCACTGCAGGTTCTCCGTACAAATCTGTTCTATTAATACATACTTCAAGTGTCACTTCATTGCACTCAAGAGTCATAAAAATCACTTCCTCATCTGTAATACGGTTTTTGTCTATATGAAAATCTACAATCTCACCCAAAATCGAATACTGATCGCACTCCACACCATAAGGCATAAAATACGTATCCACCAAGCTAAATACATCTTCTTTATGGATTCTTCGAGAGATTGTGGTATAGGTATCCATATCCTCCAATGTCAGACTCTCAATCGCATCTTCATCACCCATTCTGGCTTGTGCAATCAGTTGATTCCGCTCATTTAACACCTTTTTAATACGCTGTTTTTCATATTCATTTTTAATAATTGGCATCATAATTGTGCCATCAACAGAAAGCGCGCTCAGCACAAGTGATGTCCCTTGAACTGGCAAACGTTTTAGAGCCTTAAGCCTTATATATGGAATCATATTCCGCAAATAAAATATAATTGTAACACCAACTTTAATATCATCACACACGCCTGCATAAGATTCCTTTTCCGCTTGTCTTTCAATTGTAATATCTTCATTTGAACTGATATGATTTCCAGTTAAATAGGGAAAATAATATTCATATAAAAAACTATTATCATCATCAAACTCACCACGTACACAGATTCCAGCACCATGCACAAAATCAAGAGACAGCTCCGCATACACACGGTCATTCTCATCTGCCGCGATATCTCTCGCATACGCATAAACCTGTTCTTTTTGATTCAATTCAGATGGATTCAAAATTGTCTGCTCTACAACTTCATTGATAAGTGCTTGAAGTTCTTCTCTCTTTCTTACTTTGCTAAAACCAATAGCTCTTAAATATCTGTGCACCGTAATCATGCCTTTCTTTATTATGATAGATAAGAAAATATATTTTTATAATTTTACATCATTGTTTAATTTCTGTTTTTCCGCCCATATATAGCTGTAATGCCTTCGGAATTTTTACAGATCCATCTGCCTGTAAATTATTTTCCAAAAATGCAATCAACATTCTAGGCGGCGCTACAACAGTGTTATTCAATGTATGTGCAAAATATTTTCCATTCTCTGCACTCACTCGAATTTTAAGCCTTCTTGCCTGCGCGTCACCGAGATTTGAGCAGCTTCCCACTTCAAAATATTTTTTCTGCCTCGGTGACCATGCCTCCACATCAATTGATTTCACTTTCAAATCTGCCAGATCACCAGAACAACACTCCAAAGTACGAACAGGAATATCTAAACTTTGAAACAGATCGACTGTATTCTGCCATAATTTATCAAACCACATAGGAGACTCCTCAGGTTTACAAACAACAATCATTTCCTGTTTTTCAAATTGATGGATTCTATATACACCGCGCTCCTCAAGACCATGCGCGCCCTTCTCCTTTCTAAAACAAGGAGAATAGCTCGTTAATGTCTTTGGCAACTCTGCTTCTGGAATAATGGTATCAATAAATTTTCCAATCATTGAATGCTCACTCGTACCAATCAAATAAAGATCCTCTCCTTCAATCTTGTACATCATCGCATCCATTTCATCAAAACTCATAACTCCCGTCACAACATTACTCCGAATCATAAAAGGAGGAACGCAGTACACAAATCCTTTGTCAATCATAAAATCTCTGGCATAAGAAATTACTGCCGAATGGAGTCTTGCTATGTCTCCCATCAGATAGTAAAAACCATTTCCTGCGACCTTTCTCGCACTGTCAAGATCAAGACCATGCAATCTTTCCATAATTTCTGTGTGATAAGGAATCTCGAAATCTGGAACGACAGGATCTCCATACTTTTGAATTTCAACATTATCCGCATCACTTTTGCCGATTGGAACGCTTGGATCAATTATGTTTGGAATTGTCATCATAATCTTATTGACTTTCTCTCCAAGTTCTTTTTCTTTCTCAGCAAGCTCTTCAAGTGTCTTCGCCTGCGCGTTCACCTGTTTCTTTATTTCCTCAGCTTCTTCTTTTTTACCCTGCCCCATCAATGCGCCAATCTGCTTAGAAAGTTTATTTCTGTCAGCGCGAAGATTGTCTGCTTCCTGCTGTGTCTTTCTCGCCTGCGCATCAAGTGCAATCACTTCGTCGACAAGCGCAAGTTTATGATCCTGAAATTTTTTTCTGATATTTTCCTTTACTGCCTCAGGATTCTCTCTCAAAAATTTAATATCAATCATTTTATTGACTCCTTTAGATTTTTATTTTATAACCTGCTGTATAACTACACTCGTATCTTTAATAAGATCTACAATAATTTCCGCATGGATTGCTTGACCATACTTATCTTCAATGATACGAAGCACAGGTCTTTCTGGAAAATGCGGATTCTGACGCATTACAATACCAAGCTCTCCCTTGTTTGTCTTAACTCTGGAACCAACAGGATAAACTGCAATCAACTGCAAAAATGCGGACACAATATCTGAATCATACCAGATACCACTATAATTTCTAATATTGTTGATCGCCTCATGAACTCGAACTCTTGCTTTTCCTACACCACAAATCAACTCATCAAACTCATCACAGACACCAACAATCTGTGTCATACGTGAAACAAGATCTGTGCCAAGAGGATATCCTGATTTGTCTTTTCTCTCATGATGATTCAATATAATATCTTTTGCATTCTCAGAAAGCCATGTCTCATTTTTAACTGCTGTGTATGCATAAATTGGGTGTTTTTTATACTCTTCCTGCTCTTTTGCTGGCAATAGATTGATGTCCTGATCCTCATACCGCACCACAAGATAACGAAGTCCGAGATCATGTATTAAGGAACCAACGCTAATATCATAAACTTGTTTTTTGTTCATTCCCAACTTTAATGCAATCAGAGTGGCAATCGTACAAACCTGAAGCGAATGCTCATAAATATCAGCACTCCTCTCTCTGACATCATAAACCTTCTCCACGACTTCTTCTTCCTCAAGAATGTCCGTAATTATATTTTGTGCAGTTTCTCCAATTTTTTGCAAACCTTCTGTCTGTTGATAAATATGCATTTCAAGAATATCTTTTATTTTGTTTTTTACTTGTTCCTCCACATCATCCCGCAAAATTGTGACTTTTTCCATAGAAAGTTTCTTTGTCTTTTGCTGCGGAGGAGTCTGTGGCGCAGGTATTTTTACTGTGGGGATCGGTGTTGCGGGGGATTTTTCTTCTGTTTTTTTCGCTGTCACCGGAGGCTTTGGTTGCGTTTTTACTTCCTCTTTTTCTTGCTGCTCCTCAATATATACAGTGAAAACCTCCAATTCTCGCAGCTTATCAATATATTGTGTTTTAATTACAGTTCCTTTACTGAGTACCACTGTATAATCTTCAAGCAAAACATCACTGGCAATGATGTCACCTTCTCTTAAATCTTCGACCGTCACTAACTTCATAACTATTTCCTTTCTCTTTACAAAATTTGAACTCTTCGTCCATTCACGCAATTATTCTAAGTCCAATGAACTTCCATTAATAGCACGCTCCACAGCTACCTTCTCCTCATTGCTAAGCGCAAGTTGTGAATCCCCCTCTTTCACCCACTTTGTATAAGAATAACATCCTTCGGAACTGTGTACTGAATTAATGATAAATCCATTATTTTTTTCATCTAATAATGCCAAGGCGAAACTGAGTTTTCCACCCATTTCCGTAAAAGCATCATATTTTACAAGACCTAATTTTTGAAAGGCAGTCTCTTGCTTCTTGGAAAGTTCCTTAATACTCTCCCTATTTCGGTCAATACTCAATTTCATAAATTTATTATCTTCATATAATGTCATTATATCATTCTCAAGATTTGCACCATCTTTGCCAAGCATAAATTTTGTATATTTTCTTTTAAATTTGGTGATTTGAGCAAATGCAGTTATATTCAAAATCAAAAGTATAATGCAAAAAACAAATAGGCCAACAAATAAAATACCTGCATCAACATTTCTTAATCCTAAGAAATTAAAAAAATTACTATTCATCCATCTCTCCTGTTAAACATTCATATTTGAAAGTGATTCTATTAATCGGTCTAAATCATCATTTGAATAAAACTCGATTTCTATTTTCCCAACTCCACTCTTCCCCTTTGATGAAATTGCCACTTTTCTGCTCAGTCTTTCCTTCAGCTTGTTTTCAATATCCTGATAAATATATTGAATACTCTGTGGTGTCTCTTCCTTTTTGTCTTTTCCCTTCTCTGGATTAAGAATAACTTTTACTATCTTTTCCACCTCACGCACACTAAGTTTTTCATCAAAAATTCTCTGTGCAAGTTGCAATTGTAATTCTTTATCCTCAATTGGAATCAACGCGCGTGCATGTCCAGTAGAAAGCATATCATCAATAATCATCTGTTGTACACTGTCAGAAAGTTTTAATAGACGCACGCTATTGGTTACGGCTGTTCTACTTTTTGAAACGCGCTCCGCCACTTCGTCCTGTTTTAAGTGAAATTCTTCCAAAAGTTTTTTAAATGCGTGTGCCTCCTCAATTGGATTCAAATCCTCTCGTTGAATATTCTCAATCAACGCAATTTCCACAATCTCCTGATCTGTATAATTGCGAATAATAACGGGAATCTCTTTTAATCCAGCAATTTTTGCAGCGCGCCATCTTCTCTCCCCAGCAATAATCTCATAGTAGTCTTTTCTATCTTGTACAAGGATTGGCTGAAGCAGACCAAACTGTTTAATAGAATCCGCCAATTCCTGTAATGAATCCTCATCAAAATTTTTGCGGGGCTGGTCTCTATTTGGCTCAACCTTCGTAATCTTTACAACTGTCTCATTTTGTTTTGTCTCCTTATTCTCATTGCTGCTCGATGCAGGTATCAAGGAATCAAGACCCTTACCCAATCCTCGTTGTGCCATTCATAATCTCCTTTTTGTTTTCCACTAACTGTTGTTCTTAATAACCTCATCCGCTAAAGACATATAACTCTCCGCACCTGATGATTTTGGATCATACAAATTAATCGGCTTTCCATAACTTGGCGCTTCAGCAAGTCTGATATTTCTTGGTATGAGTGTATTATAAATTTTCTGATTCAAATGATTTTTTACATTATCTACCACCTGCGCAGAAAGATTTGTCCGAGAGTCAAACATTGTAAAAACAACACCATCCATATCCAGATCAGGATTCAATCTTTCTTTCACAAGATTTATTGTATGAATTAACTGACTCAAGCCCTCAAGTGCATAATATTCACATTGAATTGGCACTAACACAGAATCTGCCGTTGTCATAGCATTTATTGTCAGTAAACTTAGTGACGGAGGACAATCAATAATAATAAAATCATAGCGCTCCTTCACCCAGTCCACTTCATTTTTTAATATGTATTCTTTCCTGTCAATACCTATCAACTCAATCTCTGCTGCAGCTAAATTTACATTAGATGGCAATACGGAAATATTTGGGAAAATCTCTTTCACAATGCAATCTTCAATCGAACTGTCTCCTAAGATTAACTCATATATTGAATTTTCCAATTCATTTTTTTCGATACCAAAACCGCTCGTTGTATTCCCCTGTGGGTCAATATCAATTACCAATACCTTTTTCCCTTTTGACGCGATACAGGACGATAGATTAATTGAAGTTGTAGTTTTACCAACACCGCCCTTTTGGTTTGCAATCGCAATAATTTTCCCCATCGTATTCCTCCATCATTATCTTATGTTATTTTTTATTTTCCAAAAATGTTTTATATTATTATATCACTAATACGCCCCATTTGCTATACAAAATTTTAACGTTTCACGTGAAACTTTTTCTTTTGATTTGTTTTTTTTATATTTGTTGATTTATCATTTCTCTGTACTATATATTTTTTCTGATTTATTATCTTAAAATAAGAAATCAAAAAAATAAACTCCCTTTCGGAAAAGTGTTCCCAGTAAATAAATTTTAATATATAATGTATATTTCTAGGCAGATCACAATAATCTACAACAACTTAACAGTTCTATAAACTGAAAGTTATCTTCTCTTATATACGACTATCTTGGGCTCCACCCCATTACATTCATGTTCACACAAGAAGATATTTATCATCCGCAACAACGCCATAGCATCTATTACTTCCATGAATTTCAATCTGATTTTCCCAATAAACACGATTATCTTCCAGCAATTTAACAGATTGTCCATTTTTCAATGTGCACTCCAAATTAACGTAAAATGCATTCAACAAATTTAAATCGTTTACCTGTAAATCTTGAATTTCAAGTGCATTAATTTCCTCAATCAACATTTCTTTCATCTTTTTGAACATCTCAAAACCACCCCGTTTGATGCACTCTGCCGCAATGCACGTTCCTTCAAAGGATGTCCATCTGATTTTACACAGCCACCGCAATCATCTCTCCTATTACATCCGTCGCAACATTCGGCTCCACAAATTGATAACATAATTTCACCTCCAAAAACTCCGATTTATATATTAGATTATAAAATCTTTATCTGTCATTTACAATGTATATTTATAAATCATTTTCCAAAAGATACACAATTCGTTACATTTCACAGGGACAGAAATGCGCATTCCGTAAGAACATGATTCAGGTGTGAGGGGTGATTTTTGCACAGCAAAACTTTGCATATCGCTCCGAATTGTTACTATGAGCGGCTCTCATGCCGTGAATCAATATCATTAAGTTAAGCTGATTGAAAAAATCTCGTCTTATGGTCTAACTCAAATTTTTTAATAAAGAGGCAGCGAGAGCGGTCCTTGAAATTGTATACTGAATTATCATTTCAACTTCAAGGAGGTACTTATATGTCATTCCCGCAAAAGGTCAAATCCACGCTCTTTTCTGCTTCCGCCTTCATTCAGCAACGGGCAAAACTCCTTCCGGAAACCTTCCGCCACATCCTCCAGCAGTTTAACCTCCATTTTCCGACAAAAGGGCTTATGGGCAGGTATTCCCTCATTGCCGCAGACGACTGCGAATTTAACATTGCACGCAACCCTCAGGACCCTTCCCACCTTCTATCCCACAAGCGGCAAGTCAAAAAGGGGCTTCAACTCCCTCCATGCCGTTTCGCTCTATGACCTGCTTTCCAAGAGGCATTTGGATGTCATTGTTCAGCCGGGCAGGCTCAAAAACAAATTCGCCGCCCTCTGCTAGCTGATTGACCGCTATCTTTATGGCGGAGACCCAATCTTCGTGGCGGACAGGGGCTTTGCCAGCTATAATGTCTTTGCCCATGCCCTTGACAAAGGCTGTTTCTTCGTCATCCGCGCCAAGGATCTCAACCTAAAGCGCCTCCTTGCAGTTGACTGCCTGACTAGTACACCGTTTCTTTAATCCTCGTATACAAAGTGCCTAATATTTGTATCAGTGCAAGGCGGAGGAACAAGGCGATGCGGTGGAATCGTTGACTGACGACAACGCGGCAATGATGCAAATAGCGAGTGCTTGGTATATGAGGAATTAAAAACGGTGTACTAAATAGACCGGTAGGCGGAGGTGATCCTTCCCCGGTCAAATGCCAGGAAGAAAAGACTGCACCCGGAATGGGAACCCTGTACTGCTATATATGCAAAGCGGTCCCCTTTGACTTTATCACGGACAGACGCCCAAAGTATCACATGCATCTGCAGCGTGGTCTGTTTCCAGATAGCGCAAGGGGGGCTATGAGAACATCATTACTAATCTCCCCCCAGATAAGTTTTCCATGGAGCAGGTCAAGTACATTTACCATTTCCGCTGGGGCAAGGAAACTTCCTTCCGTGACTTGAAGCATACCATCGGAACCGCAAACTTTCATTCCAAGTCTCCAAAATACATTGAGTTTGAGATCTTCTGCCGGATGACCCTGTATAACTTTTGCACCATTATAATTCTGGATGTTCCCATAAAAAAGGAACAGAGCAAATGGGCGTATCAGGTCAACCTGTCCATGGCAATAAAAATATGCTTTGCATTCCTTTCCGACCATATAGGGCTGAAAATATAAATGACCTGATCAGCCGTTATATCCTGCCGATCAGACCAGACAGAACCTATGCCCGCCAGCCAAGATTCCAAGCACCAGCCAGTTTCGCCTACCGTTTCGTGTAAAGCGCAATTGCCACTAACAGGATATCATTTTTGAGGCAGATATGCAATCTGTCTGTTTGTTATACCCAAAAACTTCCCATTCACTAAATATCCGTTTATAGAGCTTTTGACAACTGACAGTATCCTCTTAGCATCCCAGCACAGACTGATTTATGGCAGAAACCCTTTGATAGGTCTTGCTTAACTTAATGACATTAGCCGTGAATAGTAACCACAATTCTGAAAAGAGAGGAAATAAAACTTGTGCCGTCTTAGCCGCATAGCTCCTCTCTGCGTTCGTGCGTATAATAGCTAAATGTTTCACGTGAAACATTTAGTTTGATTTCTTTTCTAATCTCTAAATATTCCTATAAAATAGTTAGAAACTATAAAAAAGAAAAATATCTAACACATCTTAGAATCTGTTCTCAAAAGTTCAACCATTTCTTGTATATAAAACTGAAAATTCTGAATATTTGATAATAATCCCTTTTGTAATTTCTGAGCTGTTGTTATGGCCTTATTATATTGCATTTCAGTGATATCGCCTACTTTCAGTGCTTGTTGTAACTCATCAAGATCATCCACTATAATATTTCCATCTGGATAAACAATTAAATCCAAATACAAATCATAGAAATACGGAACTCCATCTTCATCATATCCTTGCGAATCAATCATATCTATATAACAAACTTTAAAATAATAGTTATTATCCATCATTACTGTAATACAGTAAAGCTCATTACTTGGCAGAATTGACAACCAATGATAACCATTATCACATACTACTACATCATTATCATTGTCTTTCCATATTTGCTGTTCTGATACTGTATTTATATTTAACAATCCAAGATATCCCTTTATTTGCGGTATATCTACTTGCTTTCCAACTCTATTTTTGGAAATAATACATTTCCATTCATCATATGTTAAACGACATTTATACATAAAAATATTCCTTTCATTCCTTATTACAAATACCTTTTTATTACTATTCACAGCATAGGAATTGCTCCTAGTACACCGTTTTTTAATCCTCGTATACAAAGTGCTTGATATTTGTATCAGTGCAAGGCGGAGGAAGGAGGCAATGCGGTGGCATCATTGACTGACGACAACGCGGCAATGATGCAAATAGCGAGTGCTTGGTATATAAAGAATTAAAAAACGGTATACTAGTAGTGATTCAGAACAATATTAAAAAAATTGCTCCTCATTTTTCAATTATAGTATCACGAAATGCACATGATTGCACATTCCTGACCACCCATAAAAAGTAACTTTTTTATAATCTTTAATGCTTAATACAGCCATTTTTTATTTGTAAAAAAGTGAACTGTTAATTCAACAAATAGAAAAACTCAATTTATGTTTCACGTGAAACATTTTTTATGCACACGGGCACCCAAAGGAAGAATGCCTGCAAAGCTGACGGGTGGCTGATGCGCGAGTAGGGAGAAAATCTCCCCTACTCGATTTAAAGAACTGTTCAGAAATTATCTATGACAATGACTTGTCTAAATGCCCATCTGCAACATCAGAAAATCTTGACATAGCCTGCAAATGCATCTTTATAAAACAGATTTACTCATGCACACTAACCAAGCCATTTCTAATACAAAAAACAGCCGCCTGTGTGCGATCATAACAATCTATTTTACGAAAAACACTGCAAAGATGATTTTTTACAGTACGTTCACTGATAGATAAGTTTACTGCAATATCTTTATTAGAAAAACCTTTGGCTACTAATTTTAGCACTTCCACCTCTCTGTTTGACAGCTCATTTAACTTTTCTCGATCCAAATCTTTTGCAATCAATCTGGAATTGAGCAGTGGAATCAAACTAGGCTGTATAAATCGCTCTCCTTGATACACAGAGCGGATTGCGCGAATTAATTCTCTTGCACCAGAATCTTTTAAAATATATCCCTCCACTCCCATATCTAGTACTTTAATAAGATATTCAATTTCATTATGCACAGTGAGAACTAATACTTTGGGACGATTTTTTCTATTGTTTAATATCTTTAGCGTCTCAATTCCATCCATGTCTGGCATATTCATATCCAGAAGAATTACATCCGACTTTGCTTTTCTAAATTTTTCCACACAGTCTTTTCCATTATCTGCCTCTTCTACTACTCGAATTTCTTCATCAAACTCAATTAATTTTATCAAACCTTCTCGTACCATTTTATGATCTTCTACAATCATTACACGAATCATTTTCTTTCTTCCTCTCTCCCACTGGTATTTTAATCTGAATCATAGTACCTGAAACGTTTGAATCAATTTTTATCTTTCCAGAAAGAGCTGCAATACGCTCATACATAAACTGTAATCCAAAATGATTTGTAGTAGTTTCCTGGACAAAACCAACTCCATCATCACAAATTTTAATTCTTATATGGTTGTCTAAATTTTTTATTATCACTTTAATCGTTTTTGCATTGGAATGTTTGACAATATTTTGACATCCTTCACAGACAATTCGGTAGACAGATATCGCCATCAATCCATCAAAGGGATCAATTCTATCAATATCAAAAGAAATTGTTAAATCTGCTTGTATTTTTAATAATTTATTTTTTAAGCGCTCCCATGCCATATCCCATCCAATATCATCCAAGATAAGGGGACGCAAATCATAGATAGCGTCCCTCATCTCACCAATAATATTTTTAATCTGATGACGTGCAGTGATAACTTCAAGCCTTGCCTGTATCACATCTTGTTCTAGATATAAAAGAACTAATTCTAGCTGTTGCGATAAATAAACCATATCCTGAACTGTAGTATCATGCAACGCTTCTGCAATTCTTTTCCGTTCCGTTTCCTGCAACAATAAAATATCTTTTTTATTCATATAAATTATACCTTATAATGGTTCCTTCGAGGGAAGCCCCGCCTTTCGTGGATACTTTTTCGGTGTATTTTGAACTTTTTTTATCATTAATAGATTTCTGTAAATATCAGAATTTGGCAAGAGAAATACTTTCTTAACAGATACTTCCCCACCTAGAATCTGAATTGCATTTTGTGCCATTTGTATCTCCTCTGTAACTTTTTCAGATTTATAGGAAATAAAATATCCTCCAACTTTTACATAAGGCAAACAATACTCTGATAAAATAGAAAGATTTGCAACTGCACGTGAAACACAGATATCAAATGTTTCACGTAGCACTCCAGTCTTAGCAAAATCCTCAGCACGTCCATGAATCGCTTCTATTTCTTGCAATCCCAATTCAGTAATAACTGCATTTAAAAAGTTAACACGCTTTCCAAGGGAATCCAACAAAGTAATCTTTAAGTTTGGAAAAGCAATCTTTAATGGAATCCCTGGAAATCCCGCCCCTGTACCGATATCTATCACATGATATTCCTTGGTACAATCAACTGCTTTACACAGAGAAATACTATCGATAAAATGTTTTGTACACACAGCTTCAAATTCTGTAATTGCGGTTAAATTCATAAAACTATTCCACTCTACCAACAATTCATAGTATTTTATAAACTGATGCAATTGTTTTTCATTCAATTCAATACCAAACTTGAAAGCATCTTCCTTTAATTTTGTCAACTGACTCTGAGTCCAGCTCATAAATTTTCCCTTTCCAGATAAACTAACAACACAGAAATATCTGCAGGAGAGACACCACTAATTCTTGATGCTTGTCCCACTGATATAGGTTTAACTTTTTGTAATTTTTGCCTTGCTTCAAGCCGCAGATTATTAATCGCATTATAATCAATATCCGAAGCGATTTTTTTTCTTTCCAATTTTTTAAATTGTTCCACCTGTTTTTTCTGACGTTTTATATAGCCATCATACTTTAGATTAATATTAATCTGTTCAATAATCGCTTCACTTAATTTTGGTCTGTCTGTATCAATCTCCGCTATCGCCTCATAGGAAAGTTCTGGTCGGCTGATTAATTCTGCAAGAGACGCCGCTGTCTTTAATCCATTGCTTCCCTTGCGCTCCAAAAATTCCTGTATTTCCTTATTCGCACCAACCTTTTTATTCTGCAATCGCAATATTTCTGCTTCTATTATCTTCTCTTTCTCACAGACAAAATCATACTGCTCCTTAGAAATCAATCCAACCTCATAACCAATTTTTCGCAGTCTTAAATCTGCATTGTCCTGACGAAGAAGCAATCGATATTCTGCACGGGAAGTCATCATTCGATATGGTTCAAGATTTTCTTTTGTCACCAAATCATCAATCAACACACCAATATAAGCCTGTGAGCGATCCAACACAATCTGTTCTCTTCCCTTGATAAAAAGACTTGCATTAATTCCAGCAATCAATCCTTGCGCGGCCGCTTCCTCATATCCGCTACTCCCATTAAATTGACCAGCACTAAACAAGCCCAAAATCCGTTTCAATTCCAATGTTGGATACAACTGATCAGGTCTAATACAATCATACTCTATCGCATAAGCATTCTTGACAATTTTGCAATGTTCCAATCCAGGAACCGTCCGATACATTGCCAACTGCACATCTTCTGGCAAAGAAGAACTCATACCGCTCACATACATTTCATTTGTGTGAAGTCCCTCCGGCTCAATAAAAACCTGATGCCTCTCTTTCTCTGCAAAACGCACCACCTTATCTTCAATCGACGGACAATATCGCGGACCGGTTCCTTCAATCACCCCCGCATAAATAGGCGAGCGATCAAGATTTGCCCGAATAATCTCATGTGTGTTCTCATTTGTATACGTAAGCCAACATGACACTTGATCAATCTGTACCTTCTCAGGATCGGTAGAAAAAGAAAATGGAACAATTCGCTCATCTCCAAATTGCTCTTCCATTTTGCTGTAATCAATAGAACGTCCATCCATTCTTGCCGGCGTGCCTGTCTTAAAACGACACAATTCAATTCCCAGCTCCTTTAAACTGTCCGTCAAATAATTTGCAGCTTGAAGTCCATTTGGTCCAGTATGTGTAATCGCTTCCCCACACAGACAACGCGCTTTTAGGTAAGTACCTGTACAGAGGATCACCGCACTGGCCTCATAAACAGCACCCGTATAAGTCTTCACTCCTGTAATTCTTTTTTCATACAATTTATCATTTTGTGTTAATGATTCTGTCAAAAGCGCCACAACTTCCGCCTGTTTGATAGTCAAATGCGCTTGATTTTCAAGCACCTTACGCATCTCCCTAGAATAGTCTGCCTTATCGGCCTGTGCTCGAAGCGAATGAACTGCTGGACCTTTTGATACATTTAACATTTTCGATTGAATAAAGGTTTTATCAATATTTTTTCCCATTTCTCCACCAAGCGCATCCAATTCCCTCACCAAATGCCCCTTGGAAGAACCACCAATATTTGGATTGCAGGGCATCAGCGCAATACTATCCACACTGACTGTAAAGATTACTGTCTCTAATCCCATTCTCGCACAGGCAAGTGCTGCCTCGCACCCTGCATGTCCTGCACCAACCACACAAACATCCACTTTTTCTCGGATTCCCTTCATTGTTTCAACCTCTCTTTTTATTTCCCCATACAGAACTTACTAAAAATTTCATTAATTAAATCCTCTCCAACTTCCTCCCCAATAATTTTTCCAAGCGAAGCATATGCACTCATCAAATCAATGGAATAAAAATCTTCCGGCATCTTTTTTAACAGACTCTCCTGCACCATCTGCATACTTTCATAAGCCTCAAGAAATGCCTCCTTATGCCTTTGATTTGTAATATATATCTCATCATTAATGGCAATCTCTCCACCAAAAAACATTTCCTTTATTGCTTCTTCCAAATCATCAAGGCCAATATTTTCTTTTATGGAAGTCGGAATAATCCGTATTTTTCGATTTTTTTCAATTATGACACCTGTGTCAGTTTTTTTTGCTTGCCCTTGTTTTTTCTCATCACAAATTAACATTTGTGTTAGTTTCTCACTTCTATTTTCTGACACTTGTGTCAGTTTTTTTAAAACTTCCTCTGGTTCTACCACTTGATCCAAATCACTTTTATTTAACAGCACAATCATATTTTTATCGGCTGCCAATTCCATAATCGCATCATCATTTTCATCAAGACGACGTGAAGTATCCACCACATAGAGAATTAAATCCGCATTTTTAGCATATTTTCTTGCTCTGTCAACACCAATTTTTTCAACCTCATCATCCGTATCATGGATTCCGGCAGTATCCATAATATTCAATCCGACACCGTGCAGTTTAATGGATTCTTCCAACACATCTCTCGTTGTTCCGGCAACACTTGTTACAATTGCCCTATCCTCACCAACAAGAAAATTTAAAAGAGAGGATTTGCCAGCATTTGGCTTTCCAATAATAACCGTATTAATTCCGTCCTTTAGCATCTTTCCACAATCAGCACTGTCAATCAACTTTTTCAAAATAGATTTTATATTTTTTACTTTCTCTTCCAATTTTGTGCAATATCCATCGAGACTAATATGTTCGGGGTCATCTAACGCAGATTCAATATAAGCAATTTCATACAAAATTTCTTCCCGCAAAAACTGAACCTTTTTTGCCAACGTACCACTCAATTGTCTTACTGAAGTTCGCAAGGCAAACTCATTTTTGGAATGAATAATATCCATAACTGCCTCCGCCTTGGACAGATCAATTCTTCCATTCAAAAAAGCTCTCTTTGTAAACTCTCCTGGCTCCGCAAGTCTGCATCCACTGCGCAACAAGACATCTAAAATCTGATTCATTACCAAAATGCCGCCATGACAATCTATCTCAACGGTGTTCTCTCTTGTATAAGTATTGGGGGCGTGTAGAACCGCAACCATCACCTCATCAATCAAAGTATCTCCATCATAAATAAACCCATAATGCATTGTATGTGTCTTAACATCGCAAAGCCGTTTTTTACGATTTTTTGACTGATATATTTTATCGACAATCTCTATTGCATTCTCACCACTGACACGAATAATCCCAATTCCAGAATCACTGATTGCCGTTGCAATCGCTACAATTGTATCTGTTTTCATAAAATCACTCCCTTTCCCATAAATCTTCCGCTACTCATGCGCCGCTTTAGCGGCATACTTCCTCTGCACGGGTCTGTGCATAAATAAAGTAAAAAATGAACCTTGAATGTCAAGGTTCATTCTATCACATGCTATCCATTCTGTTCAACCGCTTCTGTATGATTTTCTGTGCGTTCCCGGCTGTTCTCTTTGTTCTTACGATTATAATTTCCAGCATATCCTTTATGATAGCCATTGTTATAATTCCGGTTTCCGCGATATCCCTTCGCATCATTATAATTGCTGTCTTTCTTTGGGGTGACTACCACACGTCGAAATGGTTCCTCCCCCTCGCTGTGGGTGGTCACATATTTATCATTTTGAAGCGCAGAGTGTATAATTCGTCTCTCATAAGGGTTCATGGGCTCCAAGGATACTGGCCGTCTAGTCCGCTTTACCTTATAGGAAATATTTTTTGCCAGATTCTCTAAGGTCTCCTTGCGTCTCTGCCTGTAATTTTCTGTATCGACCTTAACACGAATATACTCAGTTGTCCCTTTATTGACAACAAGTGATATCAAATACTGCAAAGAATCCAATGTCTGGCCTCTCTTACCAATCAATACTCCCATCTCGTCACCGCTCAGATCTGCCTCAAGCGTTTTTGATTCCTCATCATATTTCGCTGTAATCTCCACAGAAATCCCCATTGCTGCAAACACATCCATCAAGAATTTTTTGGTGACAGCCTCCACGTCAATCTTCTCATACACGTCATTTTTGTCAATTTCGTTTACCGTTGTCTCCCCGTCAACTGGCAGATGTTCTGTCGCTGGAACTTCTATCCGTTCCACTGTCTCAACAACCTCCTGTTTTTCCTCCTTCACCCGCGCCTTTATTAACGCCGGCCTGGACCCCATTCCAAGAAATCCAGTTTTTCCCTCGTCAATCACTTCATAATCAAGCTCGTCACTTGGCACTGAAAAATGTCTACACGCCTCGGTTATGGCATCATTTTTGGTCTTCCCTTTAAATTCCATGTATTCCATTTGATTTCCCCCCAGTAACCATACTATATAATTTAATTCTTTTCATTGTATTGTTTTACCATGTTTGCCTTGGCTGCAAGACTGCCCGGCTTTGCATTCTTATTATAGTACTCCGTAGCTTTCTTGATATCCTCCGCTTTTTCCTCTTCCGTTTTCGCAGACCGTTTTACTCCTGTATTCTGATAAGCAGCTTTGGAAGATAGATTTTTTGTGTTCGTTCTGGCCGCCGCCTGAAGTTTTGCAGGGTCAATTCCCTGTTTTTTCATTTTTTCCTTATATTTCTCAACATTCTTCTCAATCTCTGCATCAATATCCATATTATCGATATGCTTGTTGATTGCCACCTGCTGAATACTTCGCACTACAGCACCAATTACCCAGTAAAGTCCCATACCTGCTGGCAGTGTCAGACAGAACCACGCTGACATAATCGGCATCAGCGTATTCATCATTTTCATGGATTGCTGCATTGCTTCTGCAGTATCATTTGCTGGCTGCTGTTTTTTCTTTCTGTCATCAGAAGTTGCTGCCTGCGGCATTAATTTATAGTTCAGCCATTGTGTAACCGCTGCAAGGATAGGGATTGCAATTGCACCTGCAAGAAGTAGGTAATTTCCTGCCGCAAAGGCTGTTTTCATAGTGTCCATTGGCGAATTGCCAATATTTAAGCCGAGAAAATTATTGTATACATCAATCAGACCTTTCTCTGATCCATTTGTCAGTATCAAGCTGCCATTATAAGTCAAATCAGACAGACCAAATTTTTCTGCAAGTGCAGTCATATCCAGCGATGAAGTCTTATTGAGCGTGTCAATAATAGCATTTCTCACATTGATGTCAAAATTCTTTGTAAAATAAACAGCCGAGGACAATGCGCGGACTTCCTCGACACCATTTGCAGTCTGCATAATCTTATCTGCCAAAACGCCGAAAGCCTCACCAATTTTAGTAACATAGGCCGGCATTGCATAGATTACGCGATAGAGCGCCAACAAAATAGGCATTTGAATTAACAACTGCAAACAGCTTCCTGAGGGAGACACCCCATATTTCGCGTAGATTGCCTTTGTCTCCATATTCATTGCCATCATGGATGCCTGATCCTGTTTTCCCTTATACTTTGCCTGTACCTCCTGCAACTCAGGATTCATTCTGGCTGAAAGCTTAGAAAATCGCTGCTGCTTAATTGTGAGCGGCATCAACAGCAGATAAATTACAATTGTAAATAAAATAATAGATAAACCGATATTTGGAATGCCAATCAAATTCAGAAACTCGAAAATGCCATTCATAATTAAGCCTAAGAGCTTAACAATGTACTTAAATATCGGAGTTGAATTTTGCGTTAACAGCATTAAATCCATTTTACTCCTCCTGACGAATTATAACTTATAAAAAGTCTTTCAGTTTTTTTCTTTTCTATGCGTCTTAGCACTGCAATCCTCATCTGCGCCCTTAGCCTCCTTGTCCACATACCTCATAGAAGGAACGGGATCATATCCTCCCTTTGAAAATGGATTGCATCTAAGAATCCTCCAAATACAGAGTACACCACCCTTCCATGCCCCATAACGCTCAATTGCCTCAAGACCATACTGTGAGCAGGACGGAAAATACGGACATTTTGTGGATTTCATTGGAGAGAGATATCTCCTGTAAAATAAAATAAGCCAGATAAAAAGCTTTTTCATCAAAATCACGATCCTACTCTATAAGAATCTTATGAAGCTTTGAGACATGTAACAAAGCGCGCTCAATCTCTACATACTTTGCGTCTGCCGCGCTAACCCGCGCAATCACTACAATATCAAAACCACACTGAAACATTTCCTCATGCAGCCGATAGCTTTCCCTAATCAATCTGGTAACATGATGTCTGACAACACTGTTCCCTACTTTTTTGCTGACTGATATCCCAAGTCTGTTTCGCTCTAATTCATTTCCTAACACATACATTACTAAATATTTATTGCCATAACTTTTTTTGCAGTTGTATACATTTTTAAAATCCCTACTGCTCTTCAATGATTCCGAAAATTTCATAATAATCCTTGTTCAGTATAACTTGCGCATAGAAAAAAAGGTCACATAATGTGACCTGTAAATTATGCAGATAATCTCTTTCTTCCCTTAGCACGTCTCGCTGCTAATACCTTTCTTCCGCCCGGCGTACTCATTCTGGCTCTAAAACCATGCACTTTACTTCTCTGTCTTCTTTTTGGCTGATATGTCATTTTCATATTCCAAACACCTCCTTCTCTGATCTCCACAAATGCCTAAGATTTACTACTAAAATCCTTAAAATAGCATCTGTCTATAACGCTGCTGTGTAATGCAAACGATATTTTAGAACTGTAATTTTCTCACAGACAATATCGATTCCAAGTATTAGAAAATATCATAACGATTATATACCAGAAACATATTGAAGTCAAGAAAAATAAAATAAAAAAAGCACATATCCATCTACAAAATAGAAAATCCACATGTTTTCCACAGGCATTTAAAAGTTATCCACATAATATTTTACATATCCACAATTGTGGGTAACTTGTGGATATCTTGTGAATGAATGTAGAAAACTTTTATCACAATATACACAACATTAGGAAATATCAATGTGGACAATGTTCATAACTTTTCTTGGAGTTATCCACATTGATGTGGATAACTTTTTTTTATGTGAAAATATAACAAAATTTTACAAACCGTGAATATAGTTATCCACATTATCAACAATCTATTGGGGATTATGTGAATTACTTCAATTTTTTTTCACATTTATTTGCTTTTTTTCCTCATTTAGGTTACTATTAATGTGTATGAGTTTGTAATCAAGTGTTATTGATATAAAACATGCAGATTTGAAGCAGTGTATTTTTTCGGCGTAGACTATTACTTTAGGAGCTGTGTGGCAGTTTCCTATATCAGAGGTATCACATGAACGAGATAAAAGACAGATGGAATGAAATTAAAGAAATAATTCGAGATGAGTATGACCTCACAGCAATTTCGTTTAATAATTGGGTTGAACCCCTACAATTTTACAAAGTAGAAAATGATATCGTGACCATTCTCATCCCATCTGCACAGGCACGATTATTAAAATATATTCAAAAAAACTATTACTTCTGTTTTAAGGCAACAATCTCTGAACTGATGAATTATGAATATGATGTAGTTTTTATAGCCGAGGATGATGTCATTTCAGAGCAAAAAGAAGATACAACGAAATCCAAACAATCAAAAAAAAATAAAAGCAATACAATCAATGAAACTGCCAATTTAAATAACAAATATAAATTTGATACTTTCGTTGTGGGAAGCAACAATAAATTTGCACACTCCGCTGCACTGGCAGTTGCCGAATCGCCAGGAGAAGCATACAATCCTTTGTATCTATATGGTGGTGCTGGACTTGGCAAAACGCATTTGATGCACTCCATTGGTCACTTTGTGTTGGAGCAAAACCAAAACAAAAAGGTTTTGTATGTCACCTCAGAACAGTTTACCAACGAGGTGATTGAATCTATTCGAGGCGGTAATGCCGCTGCAATGACAAAGTTGCGCGACAAGTACAGAACAGTGGATGTACTTTTAATAGATGACGTACAATTTATAATAGGAAAAGAATCAACTCAGGAAGAGTTTTTCCACACCTTTAATGTCCTTCATTCTGCGGGAAAACAGATTATTATCTCCTCCGATAAACCACCAAAAGAAATGGAAACTTTAGAGGAGCGATTCCGAAGCCGTTTTGAATGGGGACTGATTGCCGATATTCAACCGCCGGACTATGAAACGCGCATGGCAATTTTACGTAAAAATGCTGAGATGTACGACAAGGAAATTGATGATGAAATTATCCAATATATCGCCACTAATATTAAATCTAATATCCGTGAGCTAGAAGGCGCCTTAAACAAAGTTATGGCGAGTGCCCGTCTCAATAAGCAAGAACTAAACCTTGCCTTAGCTGAAGATGCGCTCAAAGATGTTATATATCCAGAGCAGGCGCGGAAAATTTCCCCATTGTTAATTATTAACGTTGTCGCAGAGCACTTTAATATTTCTAAGGAAGACATTACCTCCAAAAAACGTAACTCTGAGTATGTGCTTCCCAGACAGATTATTATGTACCTCTGTCGCCACTTGACAGAAACATCTCTTCAAATGATTGCATCCCTTCTGGGTAAAAAAGACCACACCACAGTAATTCATGGTGTGGAAAAAATTGAGGATAAAATCAAAACAGATGAGGATTTAGCCAACAAAATAGAAACCATCAAGAAAAAATTGTCCCCGTCCTAATAAACGATTGTGAATAACTCTGAAGTTATTCACAATGATTCCGAAAGTTATCCACAGGATTAATCTGACAATTTTTCTTGTATTTTAGCCAAAAATTAGACTTATCCACATATCCACAACGCCTATTACTATTACTATGAATTATATACTTATTTATTTATATTTTTCGCAGTGACAATTTTTTTGTTTCTGCCATATTTACAGCGAAGGGAGTTATCCACATGAAAATTATTTGTTCTAAATCAAACCTCTTAATTGGGGTGAACACTGTTTCTAAGGCTGTACCAAGTAAGACAACAATGACAATACTTGAGTGTATCCTTATTGATACAACAAAGGGCGAAATTAAACTTACTGCAAATGATATGGAACTTGGAATTGAGACAATTATTGAAGGTGAAATTATAGAGAAGGGAATAATTGCCCTAGATGCCAAAATACTTCTTGAAATGGTAAGAAAACTTCCAGATAATGATGTGACTATCACAACCGATGCTTCCTATAAAGCGATTATTACCTGTGAAAAAGCAAAGTTTAATATTGCAGGAAAAGCAGGAGAAGATTTTTCCGCTCTTCCACAGATTGACCGATCAGAGTCTATCTCTGTGTCACAGTTTACTTTAAAAGAGGTGATTCGGCAGACAATTTTTTCTATAGCCGATAACTTTACCAATAAAATTCTTACAGGAGAATTGTTTGAGATTCAAAATGATATCTTAAAAATAGTTTCTTCTGATGGACTGCGTATTTCCTTGCGCCGCATTCATCTAAAAAATTCTTATCCAGCCAAGAAAGTGATTGTGCCAGGAAAGACATTGAGCGAGATTAGCAAAATTTTGCTGGGTGATACAGAAAAAGAAGTGAATATCTTTTTTACAAACAAGCATATTTTATTTGAGTTTGACAACACAACCGTTGTTTCTCGATTAATTGAGGGTGATTATCTAAACATTGACAATATTCTTTCTGTAGACTATGAGACAAAAGTTACAGTTAACAAAAAAGAATTTCAGAGTTGTATTGACCGATCTACTCTGCTTGTGAAAGAGGGCGATAAAAAGCCAATTATTTTAAATATTTTAGATAATGTGATGGAGCTTAAAATGAACTCTGTCATTGGAAGTTTAAATGAGGAGATTGACATTGCCAAGACTGGTAAAGACTTGATGATAGGTTTTGACCCGAAATTTTTGATTGATGCGTTGAAAGTTATTGAAAACGAACAGATAGAACTAAAACTTCTCAATTCAAAATCGCCTTGTTTTATTAAAGATGAGGAAGAGAACTACACCTATCTAATTTTGCCAGTGACATTTAATTCCGTTAAATAATGCACATATCTGCGTTTGCAGGAAGGAGTTTTTATGGATGAAATAAAAATCAAGGATGATTCTATTAAACTTGGACAGGCGCTTAAACTTGCCGGTCTTGTTGAATCTGGTGTGGATGCCAAATTTGTCATTCAGAATGGACAGGTGCAGGTAAATGGTCAAATAGAGACACAACGCGGAAAAAAACTAATTGATAATGACGAAGTGTGTTTTGAGGGAAATCGTTTTGTCGTTCGCTCGAAGGGTGAAACGATATGATTATCCAATCGCTAGAGCTTGAAAATTTTAGAAACTATGAGGCGCTTTCAATGCAGTTTGACAGTGGAACCAATATTTTATATGGGGATAATGCGCAGGGAAAGACCAATATTTTAGAGGCGGTTTATCTGTCTGCTACAACCAAATCCCACAAGGGAAGCAAAGATAAGGATATGATAAATTTTGTCTCGCAGGAGGCACATATTCGGACCTATGTAGTAAAGGATGGACTTGAGAACCGCGTTGATATGCATCTAAGAAAAAATAAATCAAAAGGGATTGCCATCAATGGACAAAAGATTAAAAAAGCGGCGGATTTACTGGGATTGTTAAATGTGGTGTTCTTTTCGCCAGAGGATTTGTCCATTATTAAAAATGGTCCGTCTGAACGGCGGCGTTTTGTGGATATGGAGCTTTGCCAGCTTGATCACGTGTATTTGCACAATTTAAATCATTATAATAAAAGTGTGAATCAGAGAAATCGCCTTTTAAAGGATCTCAGTACAAATTCTGGCTTAAAGGATACGCTTTTTGTGTGGGATTCCCAGTTGGTGTCTTTTGGAACAAAAATTATAGAACAGAGAAAAATCTTTGTCAGCCAATTAAATGAGATTATTTATGAGATTCACAGAAAGCTTTCCGGTGGCAAAGAGGAACTTAAGATTGTTTATGAACCGGATGTATCAGCGGAACTGTTTGAGGAAAAATTACAAAAAACCCAAGAGAGAGATATTCAATTAAAACAGACTTCTATCGGTCCACACAGAGATGATTTTTCTTTTCTGGTGGGAAAAGTTGATATTAGAAAATTTGGTTCACAGGGGCAGCAACGGACAGCAGCGCTATCTTTAAAGTTGGCAGAGATAGAGCTTGTGAAAAAAATGACGAAAGACGTTCCGCTTTTGCTGCTGGATGATGTCTTGTCAGAACTTGACAGCAGTAGACAAAATTATCTGCTCAACAGTATTGGCGATATTCAGACAATTATCACCTGTACTGGATTGGAAGAGTTTGTAAATAATCGATTTGAGATTAATAAAGTATTTGAGATTTCAAATGCATCTGTCAAAAATAAGGCAACTTTATTAAATCAAATAATACAAGCGAAAACTTAAATTTGGGGATGCACACAATCACATAAGGTATTATGCCGCTTTGCGGCTGTGGATGGCATGATACTCACAGCAAATTTCATTGGTCGTGAGTACATTAAAGAATGGGAGGAAATATATGAGCTATGAAGCGGACCAAATTCAGATATTGGAAGGTCTTGAGGCAGTCAGGAAGAGACCCGGTATGTATATTGATAATACATCTTTGAGAGGACTGCACCATCTGGTTTATGAGATTGTTGACAATTCAGTGGATGAAGCGCTGGGAGGATACTGCAATACAATTGATGTGACAATCAATTCTGACAATTCCATTACTGTCATTGACAACGGGCGAGGGATTCCTGTTGGAATCAATCACAAGGCGGGAAAACCTGCTGTGGAGGTAGTGTTTACAGTTTTACATGCCGGCGGAAAATTTGGCGGTGGGGGATATAAAGTGTCTGGCGGTTTGCACGGTGTAGGTGCATCTGTTGTAAATGCGCTATCTGAGTGGCTTGAAGTTGATATTTATGCTGGAGGAAAAATTTATCATCAGCGCTATGAACGCGGTCATGTATGTTATCCACTTAGGACAATTGGGGAATGCGATCCAGACAAGACAGGAACAAAAATTTCCTTTTTGCCTGATAAGACTATTTTTGAGGAGATAGAATTTGATTATAATGTTTTAAAACAGCGGATGCGGGAAATTGCATTTTTGACCAAGAATCTTAAGATTACGCTTCGCGATTTGCGCCCAGAAGAAGGGGCGATTGAAAAAACATTTTATTATGAGGGCGGCATTCGAGAGTTTGTCACCTATTTAAACAAGAGCAAGGCAGTACTTTATGAAGATGTGCTGTATTTCGAGGGAAAAAAGGATGATGTGTATGTTGAGGTTGCAATGCAACACAATGATTCTTATACAGAGAGTGTTTATAGCTTTGCAAACAATATCAATACAATTGAGGGCGGCACACATCTTATGGGTTTTCGGAATGCAATCACAAAGACCTTTAACGATTACGCAAGGAGTGCAAAACTGCTAAAGGACAATGAAGCGAACCTGAGTGGTGATGATATTCGGGAAGGATTGACAGCCATTATATCGATTAAGATTGGAGTTCCACAATTTGGAGGACAGACCAAACAGAAACTTGGAAATACGGAAGCGCGGGGGGCAGTGGACAGTATTGTCAGCGAACAACTCACCTATTATCTTGAGCAAAACCCATTGGTTGCAAAACTGATTTGTGAGAAGTCAATTATGGCGCAGCGGGCGCGCGAGGCAGCCAGAAAGGCGCGTGATTTAACGCGCAGAAAGACAGCGCTTGATAGTATGACACTGCCAGGAAAACTTGCAGATTGTTCCGATAAAAATCCTGAAAATTGTGAGATTTTTATTGTGGAGGGAGATTCTGCCGGGGGCAGTGCAAAGACCGCACGCAGTCGTGCGACACAGGCAATTTTACCATTGCGCGGCAAGATTCTTAATGTGGAGAAGGCAAGACTTGATAAAATTTACGGAAACGCTGAAATTCGGGCAATGATCACAGCGTTTGGCACAGGGATACACGAGGATTTTGACATTACAAAACTTCGTTACGGCAAAATTATTATTATGACAGATGCAGATGTGGACGGCGCACATATTGCGACACTGATGCTGACCTTTTTATATCGGTTTATGCCAGAGCTAATTAAGCAAGGGCATGTATATTTGGCAAAGCCGCCTCTTTTTAAGTTAGAAAAAAATAAAAAAATATGGTATGCGTATTCTGATGATGAGCTTGCAGCGATTCTTGACGAGGTGGGGCGTGACCAAAATAATAAGATTCAGCGCTACAAGGGACTTGGAGAGATGGATGCAGAACAGCTCTGGGATACCACAATGGACCCTGAAAAGCGTATTCTTCTAAAGGTTTCTATGGATGAGGAAGCTGAGTCAGAGATTGACCTTACCTTCACGACACTTATGGGGGATAAGGTGGAACCGAGACGGGAATTTATTGAGACAAATGCCCAGTTCGCAAAGAATCTTGATATTTAAGAATAGGAGTTAAGTATGGACGATACAATATTTGACAAGATTGAGGAAGTGGACCTGCAAAAAACCATGGAGCAATCCTATATAGAGTATGCTATGAGTGTGATTGCTTCCCGTGCTCTACCAGATGTGCGAGACGGATTAAAGCCAGTGCAGCGGCGTGTACTCTACTCTATGATTGAGCTGAACAATGGTCCTGATAAGCCGCACAGAAAGAGTGCGCGTATTGTCGGCGATACGATGGGTAAATATCACCCGCATGGTGACAGCTCTATCTATGGCGCCTTGGTCAATATGGCACAGGAGTGGTCTACTCGTTATCCGCTTGTGGATGGACACGGCAATTTTGGTTCTGTTGATGGGGACGGTGCTGCTGCCATGCGATATACGGAGGCACGTCTGAGCAAGATTTCTATGGAACTTTTGGCTGACATCAATAAAAATACAGTCGATTTCCAACCAAACTTTGACGAGACAGAAAAAGAGCCTGTTGTGCTTCCTAGCCGTTATCCAAACTTGCTGGTTAATGGTACGCAAGGAATTGCCGTCGGTATGGCGACAAACATTCCACCACACAATCTCAAAGAAGTTATTGCGGCGGTGGTGAAGATGATTGACAATCGCATTGAAGAAAATCGAGACACGGAAATTGAGGAGCTTTTGTCCATTGTGAAGGGACCAGATTTTCCGACTGGTGGTATTATTCTTGGTTTGCGTGGCGCGGAGGAGGCTTATCGCACTGGGCGCGGTAAAATTAGGGTCCGCAGTGTGACCAATATTGAAACAATGGCAAACGGCAAAAGCCGCATTATTGTGACAGAACTTCCCTATATGGTGAACAAGGCGCGATTAATTGAGAAGATTGCGGAGCTTGTCAAAGATAAGAAAATTGATGGGATTACGGACTTGCGAGACGAGTCCAACCGAGAGGGAATGCGCATTTGCATTGAGCTTAGAAAAGATGTCAATGCGAATGTCATTTTAAATCAGCTCTACAAACATACACAGTTGCAGGACAGTTTTGGTGTGATTATGCTGGCGCTTATAAACAATCAGCCTAAGGTTATGAATCTGAAAGAAGTGTTGACTTATTATATCAAGCACCAAGAGGAGGTTGTCACCAGACGAACGCAATATGACTTAAATAAAGCGGAGGAGAGAGACCATATTTTACAAGGTTTGCTGATTGCGCTCGACAATATTGACGAGGTGATTCACATCATCAGAAGCAGTGCAAACGCGCAGAAAGCAAAGGAAGGTTTGATTGCACGGTTTGCTCTCACAGATGTGCAGGCGCAGGCGATTGTAGATATGAGATTACGTGCGCTGACCGGTTTAGAGCGCGAAAAGCTAGAACAGGAGCACGATGAACTGTTAAAAAAGATTAAAGAATACAAGGCGATATTGGCAGATGAAAAACTTTTACTCGGTGTGATTCGGACGGAGATCTTATTGATTTCTGAAAAGTATGGTGATGATAGGCGTTCTAAAATTAGCTATGAAGAATCTGAAATTGATGTGGAAGATTTAATTCCGCGTGGAAACGCTGTGATTGCGATGACGAGTCTAGGATATATTAAGCGCATGACGGTGGATAATTTTAAGACACAACATAGAGGTGGGCGCGGCATTAAAGGAATGTCTACAATTGAAGATGATTACATTGAAGATTTGTTAATGACAACAACACATCATTATCTGATGTTCTTTACTAATTTTGGTCGTGTGTATCGACTCAAAACCTATGAGATACCTGAGGCAGGAAGAACGGCGCGAGGAACAGCAATTGTAAATCTGTTGCAGTTAAATCCTGGCGAGAAGATTTCAGCAATGATACCAATTCGAGAGTTTACAGAAGGTAAACATTTGTTTATGGTTACGAAGAAAGCCATTACGAAAAAGACGCCAATTATGGAATTTTCTAATGTGCGCAAAAATGGTATGGCTGCAATTTCTCTGCGTGATGATGACGAGTTGATTGAAGTCAAGGTGACTGACGAAAACTCTGAGATTTTTCTCGTTACAAAGTATGGAATGTGCATTCGCTTTAAAGAGACAGATGTGCGTGCGATGGGTAGAAATGCAATGGGTGTAATTGGTATGACACTTGTTGACGACGATGAAATTGTTGGAATGCAGCTCAACACACAAGGCGACGCATTGCTGATTGTATCAGAAATGGGAATGGGAAAGCGAACCTTATTAGAGGAATTTACAGTGCAGAAACGTGGTGGAAAAGGTTCACGATGCTATCGCATTACTGAAAAGACAGGCAATGTGGTTGGCATTAAGGGTGTCAATAATGACCATGAGATTATGATGATTACCACAGAGGGCGTTATATTGCAGATTCCTGTGTGTGATATTTCAATTTATCGCAGGAATACTTTTGGGGTAAAACTAATCAATCTCAACGAGAACGTGAAAGTTGCCAAAATAGCAAAAGTACGGGAAAAACTGTCTGATGGCACGCAGGAATTTGAAGATGTTGATGAGGCGCTTGACAAGGTGGTTGATGAACTTGTTGAAGGGCTCATGGATGAAGAATTTGAAGATGAGGTATCAGAAAATATCAATGAAAAAGAGATATTACCTGATGATACAGAAGGTGTGTTGGAAGATTTCGACAAAGAAGATATATTGTCTGATGAAAAGGATTTACCAGAAGAATAAGGAGTTGTATCAATTGTTTTTCGACAGAATCTAAGTTAAGATACAAACCACAGCGCTTTAAAAAGGTGCTGTGGTTTTTTGATACAGATAACTCTTACCAGATTTTCCAATGCGGTGGATTACCTTCGTTTCAAGCAGTATATTTAAAAGTGTGGAGGCTTTATTTTGTGGAATTTTTGCCACTTTGCCCAAATCTTTTGAAGTGAACTGTTCTGGCAGCGTGTCAGGAAGAAAAATTCTATAATCGGCAAAGGTATCAATGCGAACTTCATCATAAATTTCAACAGGAATCCCATCCATGCGGGAGGAGCCTCTTTTTTTATCATGACTCCAGCCATTGAGATAGCGCGTCTCTTCCACGTCAATCAGACTGATAATAAAGTGTAGTCTGGGATTGTTGACAAACATTTTAATCTTGTATAATTCTGGTATAATTTGATAAAAAGTTCCGGTTTTTGGTGATTTTCGTTTGGGGGTTAACTCTCCAGTGTCCATATCAAGCCATGAGATCCATTTGGTGTGAGCGACAGGATAGATAATTGTAACATTATGATTTTGTAGGAAATAGTTCAGTTTATTGCGCATGGTATTAAAATTGCGCGTCTGTACTTCATAGATATCACCATCAATACAGATATCCGCTACATAAGAACCAATTTTAATCTCATGATAGGCAGAATCTGGGGCATAATAATATTTCAAAACACTATGTATTGTTTTTTCTTGGAGAGTACCAATACCGTTCTGACCTTGAAGTGCGCCAATCATTTTATAACATGCTTCTGAAAAAAGTTTTTGGTTAATGGTAGATTGCATGAAAGTACCCTTCTTTCATAATGATTTCGTATTTTCAGTGTATCAGAAAATAAAGATTTATGATACATTTTCTTGAAAATTAATGAAATCGTGATAGAATATAATGTTATAGCAACATTTAAATTGAAAGTCTGTGGAGAGGACAGGAATTTTAATGAGCATTGTAAGAAGTAAATATTATGGAATCATTAGAGGCGTTACTGTAGGAATTTCATTTTTTTTGCAGATAGGTTTGATGATTTTCCTTTCAATGTATCTAATGCGGTATTCAATTATTGTATATTTTATTCTTGAAGTTGTGAGTGTAATCACGGTTTTTGTACTTGTAAACAATGCAGAGTCCTACAAAATGACTTGGATTATTATTATCCTTGTACTGCCAGTGGCGGGGCTTTTTCTGTATTTTATGTGGGGACGCAAGCGCGTCAATTCCAGTTATTTTAAACGCTTTCGAGAGATTGATGCCAAGATGATGCAGAGTTTAAAACAGGATGAGGAAATTGTGCAGGATCTCGAACGACAGCATCCTAACAAAGTACAAATTAGCCGGTATCTAAGGAAAGAAGGTTTTCCAATTTATAACAATACTTATGCGACGTATTTTGGCTCTGGTGAAAAAGTGCTTGAGGCGATAATTGAGGACTTAAAGCAGGCAAAAAAGTTTATTTTTATGGAGTATTTTATTGTCTCGGACGGCAAAGTTTGGCAGGATATATTGGAGGTGCTCACACACAAAGTCAAAGAAGGCGTTGTGGTTAAGCTGTTGTTTGATGATTTTGGTACGTTGCGTATCAATACACAGGCATTTCGCAGGGATATGAAAAGCCGTGGCATTGAGATGAGTATTTTTAATCCAATTCACCGTGATATGGCGCGCATGTCTTTCAATTATAGAAATCATAAAAAAATCACTGTTGTGGATGGAAATATTGCCTATACAGGAGGATTTAATCTTGCCGACGAGTACGCGAATTATATAGAGCGATTTGGGCATTGGAAGGATTCTGGTATTCGATTATATGGGGACGGAGTGTATAGTTTTACCTGTTTTTTCTTAAATATGTGGCGTATTGTCAACAAAAATGTAATGATCAATGATACCGATTACAAGCCGCATACACATGTATTTCAGGAGGGCTATGTACAGCCGTTTATGGGTGGTCCACACAGAAATCCACACAATCCTACAGAAGGGGCTTACACAAGGATGATTAACAAGGCGCGCGATTATATTTATATTACCACGCCCTATCTTGTTCTTGATCAGAATATGCGTGACGATTTGATTAGCGCTGCACAGAGCGGAGTGGACGTGTGTATTATTGTTCCAAGAATTTATGATAAGTGGTATGTCTATATGGTCAACGTGTCAAATTATGGAAAATTAATGGAGGCAGGTGTGCATATTTATGAATATGTGCCTGGTTTTATTCATGCCAAAAATGTAATTGCAGATGATGAATGCGCTATCTGCGGCACGATTAACACAGATTACCGCAGCTTTTATTTGCACTATGAGTGTGGCGTATTTTTGAGTGAGATGGAGGCAATTAAGGATATGAAGGAGGATTTTCTAAAGACGTTAAAGGAGTGCGAAGAGATGGATTTGGTGCACTGGTCAAAGCGGCCAATTGGCAATAAATTAATGCAGGCAGCTTTAAAAGTATTGTCACCATTATTATAAATGTAGAAGTATAACAAATGAAAGAACAAATATATTGGCATTGTGCAAAACAACTACATTTTGTGTCAATTTTTCCAGTAATAATCCGATATATATGATAATGACAGGTTCTAATTTTAGGAGTATAAATGAAAGAAGGGATTATTTATGGATACGAATCAGATTGCAGGTATGACCCATCAGGAACTTATGGCATGTATTAGCGACAAGAAAAAAGAGATTAAGCAAAAATTACAAAATGGAGAGACGGAGCCTTCTTTTTCTATAGGTGCTGGAAGCTTTACAGTGAAAGAGTGGGATAAACTTCTCTCTAAAGTGGATAAAAACAATGAGGCAATCTGCAAGGAACAGGAAGAGCGCAAGGAGGCTTTGGAGAAAGAAGCTTTGGAAAAAAAGGAATCGGATCAGAAAATGTTTATTAGCATTTTGGAGAGCGGAGACGTAAAACGCAACTATTTTATGGAGAAAATAAATGGCACTTATCAGCCTTCTTGTCCTTATGAGTCTCTTGCAAAAAATGGCGTCATTCACTATAAAGGAGTGGAGTTTGTCTGTGATACAGAAAGAAATGCGATTTGTCTTGGTGATATGAGCAATAAAAAGGATGTGCTGACAATTCCATTGGAAGGTGGAGGAAGTTTGATGGTAAACAGAAATTCTATTGGTCTGCTTGCGAAGGCTATCACGATGTTTTCTCCTGAGGATATGAATCGTATTATGCGCGCTATAGCAGACGACAATAAGGTTCAGGAAATGCAGCAGGAGATTGACGAGGATACAAATAGTATTGGGGATGATGCGGATGAGAAACTATTTGAGTTTTAGGAATTGTTGGTAAATTATTTTAATTTTGTTCTGATAATACTTGTCTGTTAATAAAAATCCTGTATAATATGTAAAGACAAGAATATATTATACAATCAAAATTAATACATGAAGAAAAAACATGATATTTAGCAATAAAATTGGAGATAAAAAACTATCACAAATAAAGGCTATCGTGAATGAAGTTGTCACAGAGGCATTCCACCTGCAGTCACAAGAGTTTGCGCAGCAGCGGGATGCACAGACAACTTTTTTGAATGAGATGGCAGAGAAAAATCAAAAGTCAATTAGAAGGCTTTCTGATACTGTAGAAGATTTTTTGGATACTTTGCAGGAGGAAGATGAAGAACAGCGACAATCACAGCACAATTTGCAAGTTGTGAAGAATCAGGAGCAAAATTTACTGAAACTTCTGAGCCTATATCAGCAGCAAATAGAACTGTTTGAAAATAAGGCTACCGCAATCCCATTGGCTTTAGACGGTGGGTTAAGGCAGCCAAAAGTAGCGGTTTGTGCTATACTTTCGCTATGGGGACATGGAAATCAAAAAA
>DEPD01000074.1 GCA_002358575.1 Lachnospiraceae bacterium UBA3401
GTTACAGTTCAGCCTAGGACTTTGCACATTGCTGCAAAGTCCGTAAGTAAACATGGGGCTAAGACGCGTCAAGCCATCGCAAAGTGATTTTGCATGGCTTGATGCATTACAGTTCGGCAAGGCTGAATTATACATTTTTCTCAATTTGTATGCAAAACATATTGCTGTTTATACCCATAATGCATGAATAATAAACAATAATATCTAAATCAATCCTACAGATGTTGCAATACAAAGTCAAGTTTTTTATGAATTTCATATTGATAATTTGCAAAAAATATGCTACGCTATATACATACACGAGCAATGTGTATTTTATTTTGCACCAATATTATTTACTGGGCAGTGTCGTTTACCCGTATCCAAATAACAAAAAGGAATGATCAGGGTATGAAATCTTTTCATAAATACAGCGTACTAGAATGTGAGCAGATTGAAAAAATACGAAAGATTGGCGAATTGTATGGAAACTCTCCCGAGTTAAAAAATGCCTGTAAAGAAGCCTATCAGTTGTATCGTTCTGGTAAAATTTCAGCAGATTGCTATGGAAAAATCTATTCTGATGCATTTGACAATTATTTAAAAATAAATGTTTAGTTCTAATATCTACCTTTTGTCTCTTATATTTCACACTTTTTCAACTCAATAAATTAATGTTTATCACCACCGCAATGTACAAATATTGCATTATAGAGGTTTCCTTATGAGAGCAACGAAAACGACAAAACATGTAAAAATTGACACAATGCGTATGAAAGATATCATTTCGCAACTTGCGGATATTATCTACCTTCTTTGCAATGCGAAGGAGAACAATATCACAACAATTCTTGATCAGTTCACAAATATTACACAGGAAGAACTTGACAGCCTAAACATATTTTTTCCTCCTGACAACAATTGATTCGAGAAACTTTATTTATAAAAATCAAACAAATTAAAAACCTCAAATGTTATGATAATGTTCATAGCTGCCAGCAAATTTATCTTGCACAGCTTGAAAACTCCATATAACATTTGAGGCTTTTAAATTAAAATGGACCAACTATCATTTGTGTATCGAAATAATTTCTTAAAACTATCTACGTGACATATTAATATAAACTAATGCCAGAAGCATAGCCATCAATTACATAATATGCCATATTTTCATCAAGTTTTATGTACACTTCAATATTTTTAATATTGTCTGCCTTATTTCCCTCTTCAGCATATGCTGCCTTTACTTTATCAATCAGAGAACTCATTGTCAGATCTTCTCTTCCACCAATCTGTAAAACTACTTTCTCGGAAGTTGCTGCTTTCGTAGTCTTAGTTGTTGTCTTCGGCTCTTTCTCAACCTTTGCAGTTGTCTTTGTCTCCTTCTTTGCTGCAGTTGTTTTTGTCTCTTTCTTCGCCTCTGTTTTTCCTTCTTCGCTTGCGCTCTCTTCTGCTTGAACTTCCACAGCCTCTGCCTCTACTGCTGCAGCTTCTGCCTTTGTCTCAGTTGTAGCTGCCTTTGCTGCGCTAACTGATTTCTTCTCTGCCGGTTTTTTCGTTGTTGTTTTCTTCTCTACTGATTTTCTCACTTCTAACCTCTCCTGCTCTAAATCCTCTAATTTTATTTGCCCCAAAACCATATTTCCTGATTCCATCTTTTGTTCTGCAACAGAATCCTCTTTTGAAACATTTTTACGTTTTGAACTGCCAATGACTTTCATAATGCACTCCTCCTATTGCACCTGCATCTGTCAGAAAACGCAGGTTTTGAAATAATGCAGAATTACATGCACTAATAGGATATCACATTAATCGACTTATTTCAATTTATTTACATAAATTTTATGAATAAATTTTATAAATTTACGAATTTTATGCCCACATTCTAAAAAAGTACCAATAAAAGCAGTTTTTTCCTGTATGCTTTTCATAGAAATGTCAATACTATTTCTGAGGAGGCGAAAATATGGGTAATAAATTTATTGATGGTATCGCACTGACAATTGCCATTATCGGTGCTGTGAACTGGGGATTGATTGGTTTCTTTGACTTCAATCTTGTCGCTGCCATCTTTGGCAGCATGACTTGGCTCTCCAGAATTATCTACGCACTTGTAGGTGTATGCGGTCTCTATCTGGTATGTTTCTATATGAGACTTGGTAATTCTACTTCAGAAGCATAAACCAAACACCATGATGCAGGCGCATACAATGACTTTTGTATGTGCCTGTATCTGTCAAAAACTATAAAATATCTGTGTAATTGGCGAATCCTTATCTAATATAATCGTTTTATTGCCACCCCGAATCGAGCTTTTCACTGCATCAAGACTTCTGGTAAATCGATAAAAATCAGCCTTTTGCTCCCCGTCATACGCATTGGCAATCTCTCTCATATATTCCGCTTCACCTTCTGCCTTCAAAATCTCAGCGTTCATCTCCGCCTCAGAAATCATCACGGTTGTCTCTTTGTCCGTAGTATTTTTTATCTTCTGCGCATCAGAATTGCCCTCTGCTGTATAGGTGGCTGCAATATTTTCTCGCTCGGAAATCATTCTCTCAAACACAGCGTTTTTATTATCTTCTGGTAAATCAAGCAATTTAATTTCCACTGTTGTAATCTCGATTCCATATTGATGGATTCCTGTGACATTCTCCATAATTAAATTGGTCAACTTCTGCCCTCTGGCAGCGATAATATCCGATTGTGTCATGCTGCTAATCACATTTTTAATAGAATTATACACTGCGACATTAATTCTTCCCTCCGCGTTCTGTTCTGAAGTATTTAATGTCTGTGCAAAGACTTTCGGATCAATTACACGCCACAGAACAAAACTGTCCACAATCATTGACTTTTTATCCTGCGTAATGACATCGGACTTTGCAATATCATAGAGCAATAGCTCCTTTGTGACAGTATCCTTTTCTTGGATAAATGGTATCTTAAAGTAAAGCCCTGAATCTGATATGACCCTTTCAATTCTTCCAAATTCCCGCACCAGACCATATTGATTTTCTCGAATCACAAATGCTGAATTGACCAAAACCACCAACACCGCTATCAAAATAACGACTCCGAACGCACTTCCCAGTTTTTTCTTCATGTTCATTCTCCTGTCTTTTAAAACAATTACTCTTCCTGCGCATATGATGCTTCTTGAGAGGTCGCAGAATTATTGTTGGTGATATCCTCCAATTGAAGTTCATCAAGATACAATGTTTTATTTAGGTTTCCGCTTCCATCATCAATAATCAGCTTAACTCCTGGAAGCACATCTTCCATCGCTTCATAGAACATTCTCTGTTTTGTAAGCAGCGGGTTCTTCTCATACTCGGCATACATCTCATTAAATCTGGATGCCTGCGCAACACCTTCATTCACTCTCTCCTGCTTTGATGCCTCTGCTGCCTGCAAAATTTGGTCTGCCTTAGCACTTGCCTCAGGAATTTTTTGATTTCTATATTTATTGGCATTGTTAATCGCAGTTTCTTTGCCTTGCTTTGCAGTCTCAACAGCCTTAAATGCCTCTATAACAGCCTCTGTAGGCGGTTCAGCATCCTGCATTGAAATATTGACAAGCATTAGTCCGATATCCTGCTCTTCAAGTTTTTCTATAATCATATCTTTTATTTCTGCCTGTATCTTGCTCTTCCCAGTGGTGATCACGTCATCTACTGCATAGTTGCTAATAATATTGCGAATACACGACTGTGCAATGTTCTTGAGAATCTCTTTGGGCTGCTGTGAATGATACAGATATTTTATAGGATCAGATACCTTGTACTCCACATAAAAGTCCACATTTACAAAATTAAAATCAGAGGTAATCATCAGTGACTCATCATCAATCTGTTCCTGACTGGCACTGTCCTCGCTGTCAGGGCGATATCCAATTGGGAACCCCAGAATCGTTGTGTTTACCTTTGTCACTCTCTGCACAAAAGGCACCTTAAAATGCAATCCAGATGTCACAACATTTCCTGCACTGCCAAACGTTGTGACCACGCCTTGTTCCTGCTCGCCAATAGAATAAACAGATTCCAGCAGGAGCACTGCAAGCACTAACAAGATAGCGACTATTGTCGTTATCCTGCGGATAGAATCTTTCCATTCATTTTCAGATCTTCTGTTTTGTGTCCCTCTGCTTTCCTGGTCATTTCCAGGATTAAATTCCCTATAGTTTTCTGCCATTTTTTCTCCTTTGATGTATACTATTCCTACTTTTGTTTCAATATCTCAAGCAAATACTCCCACATTCTAGCCGCCGATGAAATGCTCAGCCGTTCTTTTGTAGTATGAATATCATAAATATTCGGACCGTAAGATACACAGTCAAGCCCTGGAATCTTTGAAATCATAATCCCACACTCAAGTCCAGCGTGCAGCGCCTCCACTTTTGCTTCCTTCCCAAACATCTCTTGATAAATGCGCATCATATCCGCTCTTAATTTGGAATCCGGGTCAAACTGCCAACCTGGATATACGCCGTGTGTCTCTGTATAGCCTCCCAACAGTTTTGTCAGAGTATCCACCTGAAGAAAAACCTTGTGTTTTGCGGTCTCTATGGCACTTCTAATCGCAGTGCTTGCCACAACTTCTGTGTTCGTGGTTTTTAATATTCCAACATTTAAAGAAGTCTCAACCAATCCCTCTATATCAGCACTCATTGCCATCACGCCGTTTGGCAGAAGCGTTAGAAAAGACAGTATCCGCTGTGTACTCTCTGCATCAAACAAATATTCTGAGATTGTATTTGTTTCTCTCACGCGGAGAAACAAATCTTTTTCCTTGGATTTCTTTTCGTTCTGCTCCTCTTTTTCAATCCGATTTACTTCTTTGACAAAGTACTTTTTTGCGTTAGCAGCCAGCCTTACAACTGCGCACGCCTCCCGTGGAATGGCATTATCCTTCTCCCCACCAGTTATCTGTACAAGTTGAAATGGCACTTTTTCCTGTATCTGTTTTAAGGTAATTCCCAACAGTTTAATTGCATTGGTATGCTCCTTGTTGATTTCCGTACCAGAATGACCGCCCAGCAAACCTCCTGCTCTAATTTCCAGACAAATTCCTCCCGAACCTACTTCCATTTTCACTGGTATATGACAGTCTGTTCTCATTCCGCCTGCGCAACTCGTTAAAAGAATCCCTTCCTCCTCAGAATCAATATTCAGCATTCTCTTTGCTTTTAGTATAGAAAGGTCAATCGCGGTTGCCCCCTCCATACCAATCTCCTCGTCGGTCGTTATTACAGCCTCTATACGCGGATGCGCAATGTCCTGTGAATCAAGAAGCGCCAGTATATAAGCAACAGCAATTCCGTCATCACCGCCAAGACTTGTTCCTTCCGCATAGATATCATCACCGTCTACAGCCAGCTTTAAGGCATCGTTTTCCAAATCTATCTGTGCGTCATTTGTTTTCACGGCAACCATATCCATATGTCCTTGCAAAATAATTGGTGCAACCTCCTCATATCCCCCAGTTGCCTCCTTTACAATAATCACATTATTGCTTGCATCTCTAATATGAAACAGTCCTCTTTCCGTTGCAAAATTAGCAAGATAACTGCTAATTTTATCCAGATTTCCCGAGCCATGCGGTATGCTGCAAATCTCCTCAAAATAGTAAAATACTTTCTCTGGTTTTAGACCTTCTAATACCCTCATATTCCACAACCTCTTTTTCTATTATTTACTATAATATGCCTTTTTAGTGTACGTTTCATACTTATTTTTATTTTGGATACACCAGTCTTGTCTCATCAATATGATACAGTACATTGTCCAGATATCTTTTCGCAAGATAATTTGCCATCCCAAGATTCATATCCAGATAATTGCCACAATCTTTTGGACTTGCACCCGGAACCTCATCTTTATAGTCTCTGATAAATTCATACAGCTCAATCATCAGCGGAACAATATCCTTCGATTCATAATCCCCTGCAAGCAACAAATAAAAACCTGTGCGGCACCCCATAGGACCAAAATAGATTGTCTTACTACCATACTCTTTATGATTTCTCAAAAAAGTCGCCGCCAGATGTTCAATTGTATGCACCTCAGCAGTATTCATAACTGGCTCCTCGTTCGGTGAAGTCATTCTAAGGTCAAATGTCGTAATTGTACTCTCCCCAACATTATCTTTTCTCGAAAGGTAAACTCCTGGCTGTAATTTGATGTGATCAATTGTAAAACTTGTTATCTTTTCCATTGCAATGAAATCTCCTTTTTCTTATCCAAATCTTATCCAAAAACAATATTATTAATACCTTGTCATAATATAACTTTGTGGGTCAATCAGCTCTGCTTTGGGAATCTCCCGCCCCCAATGAATCGCAGAGTTGTAGTTGCCTTCCGCAACAATAACAGAATCCTCCCGAACCTCAAGCACGATAACCGAATGTGTGTCATTATCCACCCGCAGAATATCCCCAACCCTAATATTAGAATAATCTTTATGAATCAGCGCTTTGGTATCGCCAAACGCCGCATCACTCACCGCAAACGTAAATCCTGCACATCCAAAACCGCCTGTGTAAGTACCACCGTTCCAGCCATAATAATTATCATTTGTCCAGCGCATTCCTTCTGGAAAAACAGCCTTTTGCGCCATAATCACATTATAAACTTGGCGCTCTGGATTCTCTGTTGTATCCGCTGCGCTCAGACCAATCCCATGAATAAAATAAGTCTGTCCCTCCAGAGCAATCTGAAAATATCCATTACTTGTTATCCCTGTCACTTGTATTGGCAAATTTGCCGCCACCGTAGGAAGCACAATTGTACTGTCGTCTGCATCCGCCAGAATTACGGTATTGTCATTTGTATACAAAACTGCATCTACCGCAGTCACAGAGTACTCTGCCGCACACACATCTGTTATCGGTGCCGCAGACAACAACGCCATTCCCAACCAAAATCCAGCTATGCCACCCCAGATTTTTTTCATCATATCAATAACTCTCCTTTCCGCAAAATGCATCTTTTATACTGTTATAATGCAAAAAAATTCCCTGCTCTGCAAGCGCCTGAATCTCCTCATAAGAAGCAAGCTGATATCCGTCTGTCTCCTCTGTCTGTAAACAGAGTTCCGACTCCTGAAAATCAGAGACAAAGCGATAAACATCCACAAAATAATTGTCTCCCTCACCTGGATTTTCCCGCTTGTAACCAAACAGATAACCACCGTCCCAGCCAGAGACATCCAACCCCGTCTCTTCCTGAATCTCCCGCAGAACAGCCTCCAATGAATCCTCCCCTGCCCGCGCTGCACCGCCTGGCACTTCCCACCAGCCTGGCGCCCACGCTTTTGTCATCACTCTTCTAGTTATCAAAAACTTTCCGTCTGGACGTGCCACTACTCCAAGCACTGTTAAGTGATACTCTCCCTCTTTCAAACACCAATCATTTCTTTGCATGGTGCGTCCTGTACGTCTCTTGTCCGCATCATAGATATCCCACATCTCTATCATAATAACTTCTCCTTTATCTTCATTCTATGCCTTATCTTCCGCCTTTGTCTGGCATTCCTCACAAACGCCCATCAGAACAGAACCACCACATTCCAATAAAAATCTGTGATGTTCGTACAAATGTTTTGTAATTTCTTCCATAAAGCTGCACTCCAAATGCAAAATCTTCCCGCAAATTTTACACTGCATATGAATATGTTCATGACAGTGCGCATAAGGCTTAACACACTGATAACGGCAGCACTCATCCTCCGCTGTTTTGTATTTCATAATTGCCCCGCTCTCAGTGAGTTTATCCAAATTTCTATAGATTGTTGTCAAATTGACCCGAATACCATTTTCCAGCATGTATTCATTGACATCATAAGCACTAAAACTGTGTTCACTGTGCTGTTCTAAATAGTTAACAATGGCTTCCCTATGTCTGGTGCGATATTTTTTTTGCTGATCATTCTGCATTGCTGTGCATCACCTCCAAATCTTTTCATAGACTCTCGGAGTCCTTTTTATAAAAATCGCATCCATTCTTTTTTCCATGTATCTGTAAGCTTCTCAAGAGACCAAGATGCATTGGCTGGACTTGTGGAAGGCAACTTTACAAGCTCTGGCGCCTCCTTTTGTAAATATTGTTGACAATATTTTATAAAAAGTTCGTATGCCTTCCCACCATTAAGGAAAATCGCCTGAATCTCTGCCTTGTCTAAAATGACACGCATGTCATTTTCTTTGACATTCCTAATACTGCTGTCCGAGGAACCCACAATGTCACAAGAAGCAATCACATCCCACAACGCGATCCTGTTTCGTAGCAGAAAAGAGCGCTTCTGTGTAATGCCTTCCGGTTCCACCTCCTCAAACAACCGAGCAAGCATCTTCCAAAAACGATTCTGAGGGTGCCCGTAATAAAACTGCTGTTCTCTGGATTTTACAGAAGGCATGGATCCCAGAATCAATATCTTTGCATTTTCATCATACACTGGACCAAATGTATGTGTGACATGTTGATATGCAGATGGCATGACGACTCGTTTCTTCATAATCTATCCTGTTCCTGTCCTATTTTCCTACAGTTTCCTAATTCCACTCCGTAATTGCATTGAGCACACGCTTTCGCTCTTGCCAATCCGGCATAACCCTTGTCATCAACGCATAAAATGCCTTGGAATGATCTGGATGAATAAAATGGCAAAATTCATGCATCATCACAAACTCAATACAACTGATAGGAGTCTCAATCAATCGACTGTTCATAGTGATTATCCCTTTTTTCGGACGGCAAGAACCCCATTTGGAAGTCATACTTCGTATTTTAATCTCTGGAAACCCCACTCCATATTGCTGAAAAATTTGATGTACTTGATGGCCTATCTCCTCATATACTTGTCGTTGATAGGACTTTAGCCATTTTTCACACAACAGTTCTTTATGCCGTGTATCATTAAGATTTTTTATCTGAAAATACAAATAACCATTTTCAGGAAATACGCATTCATGTTCACCTGCTATCACCTTGATAATAAGCCGCTTTCCCAATAGTGTAAACGATTCTCCATCCACATATTCTCGTTGGGATCGCTCCTGATTTTGTGCATTTTGCTCCTGCGCCTGACGTACTGCCACAATCATCACATCTTGTTTCTCACGCAAAAATTCTTCAATGCAGCTTATGGGTACTTTTCGAGAAGCCGAAACCTTGACCTCTCCTGCTGTATTGATTCGCAGATTAATATTTTTTACCGATTTTCTCTCAAGCTTGTAGCAGATTTTTGTATCCTCCAACAGAATTGTCCGCATCTCGCTACTATAAATTTTTACTGCCATTTATACCTGCTTTCTCTGCATATTTCTTTTCCGCGTCCGTGTGCATAAAAGAAAAAAGCCCCGCTCAATGGCGGAGCGCTTTTTTCTTTCCAAAAAATGTATCAACTGATTTTTTAATCTGTTCTGGAGGCATTGTTTTTAGAAGATAACCATCTGGTTTTAAATCCATAACTTGCATTACACTCTCCTTATCTCCCTTACTGGTGAGAAAAATTACTGGGATATCCGAAAATTCAGTCTCACTCCTTATCATTCCAAGCACCTGTTTCCCATCTACAATCGGCATCTCGTAGTCAAGCAGTACCAAATCTGGTCTGTTTGTTGACAGGTATTTGATTGCCATAGCACCAGAATTTGCCAAGATTACTTGGTATTTATCCTCTAACCAGCCTTTTACATTCCTGAGCATTGCACCCGAATCATCCACCACCAAGATTTTCTTTTTGTTCTGTTTACCAAAGATTTTCAAATAGGAATCAATCGCCTCCGCGACTTCATTGACATTGATAGGTCGCGGAAATTCCTTCTGTATTAAATGCAATGGAATATCCTTCTGAATCTCCAACAATTCTTGTGGGTCTCCTGAAACAAAAATCGGCACATCATCTTCCAGTGCTTTGTCCTTAAGATATGTAAGTCCTTGACGCTGATTCAACAAATCCTCAGTACCAAAAATAAAGATCATATCCAATTCTTCCTTTATCTTACTGAGCAAGTCTGGATTTGCCTGCACGTTTGTTACCTTACAATTCACCTCCGCCAACTTTTCCTGAAGCGAAACAATCAGGTAGCTTTGCACCTCCGACACAATTAATACATTCTGCATAATACAATCCCCTTTACTTTATTCTGTAAACCCTTCCAGTACTTCAATCATCTTTTTTCCTGTGTTCATGACTTCTTCCATCGCCACATCCGCCACATAGGCACGCAGCTCTTCCATATAAAAGCCAAGCGCTTCCGGCAGCCGATATTCCTCCAGCTCTGCAAGCGCAGCATCCGCTCCATCCAAGTCAAAGCTATCCATAGCAGTATTTAATTTATCCAGCACTCTTACAATCTCATCCTTAGGAACTTCTTTTTTGTCCTGTTCATTCGCCTTACCATATGGTTCTAAAATTGGTTTGTAGCTTCTGTACAATTCCATGATTGCTGGATTCTCTTTGGCAATAGTCTCCACATCCTCCATATTGCCACACTGTTCCATCTGATAAAACAGCTCTGACAGTTCCAGCGCTCCAATCATACGCGCCGTATTTTTCAGCGCATGTACTTCTATAGTATAATCTCGAATCATTCCGTCTGCAAGACATTTTTCAATTTTTGTGGACTTCAGGTCGATTAATTTGTAGAAATCTCCCAGCAGATTCGTAAATAACTTTAAACTGCCAGAATTTTTAATTCCCTCCGCAACATCCAGACCCTCAATAACAGGAAGTTCTTGAGCCACAGTCGGTTCTTTCGCCACAACAGGCGCAGACATTTTCTGTATGAAATCCTTTGGAAGCCATGCGCGAATCTTACTGCAAATATTTTTTAGTTCAATTGGCTTTGGAACAAAATCATTCATTCCTGCTTCCTTAAAAATTTCTCTCGCCCCCATCACTGCGTTTGCTGTCAATGCAATAATCGGCATACTTTGTATATACACATCATCCAGCGCACGAATCTTCTGCGTTGTCTCCACACCATCCATCACAGGCATCATATGATCCATAAAGACAATGTGATATTTTTTTAACTGAACCATCTCAATCGCTGTCTTTCCAGAACTTGCCGTATCAATATTCATTTGAAGCGGCTGCAACAGTCCTTTGGCAACTTTGAGGTTCATCTCATTGTCATCCACAATTAAGACTTGTGCCTGCGGTGCTATAAAGTTCATCACATTATCCGTCTCAACAAACGCCGCGGTGGTCTCATGATTAATTACCTGGCAGAAATTAAGGGTGTACAGCGGTTTATTTACAACCGTTGCCTGCTCGTCCCACACAGCTTCCCTCATAGGATTCTGCAACACACAAAGCTCTGTTCCTGTCGAGATAAAATATTCCTCTATGCAATCCTTAAGTCCTCTATATACTGATTCATCCACAAAGAAAAAATCCACTTTATCCTTGCGCGCTCTCGCCTCATAACAATCTACATATCGAAGCCCATATTCCTCCGACAAGATTTTTAGCTGCTCTAAAATCCTTCTGTCATTCATATGGCCACTCACAACCATTGGTTCATGAATAACATCCTGCTTCACTGTCGCTGCAACCTGATTTCCAATTACGCGCTGTGGGATATGAAAATAAAATTCGCTTCCTTTTTTGTACTCACTGCGCACGCCAATCTGTCCGCCCATATTTTCCACAAGCTGCTTAGAAATTGCAAGTCCAAGCCCTGTTCCTTCCTTATTTCTATTTTTCTTTGTATCCACCTGCTGAAAAGAACCAAATAACTTATCCAAATCTTCCGGTTTAATTCCCTGTCCAGAGTCTTCAATCGAAATCTCCAGATTTACCATATCCGCTTCTGGCATCTGATTTAATTTCAGCGCAAGTTTGACAAATCCTGCCTCCGTAAATTTTATAGCATTGTTGGCGATATTGATAATCACCTGCCGAATGCGAAGAGAATCCCCATACATTTTATTTGGAAGATTTTTATCAATATCAAAAATCAATTCCACTGGTTTATCTCCAATACGATTGAGAAAAATCATACTCAAATCACTAAGCATGGACATTGGCTCATATTCTTCTTCTATAATTTCAAGCTTTCCAGACTCAATCTTTGAAAAGTCAAGAATATCATTGATAATTGTAAGCAAGGAAGCACCTGAATTTTTAATATTCATCAAATATCCTCTGTCCTGTTCTGACAAGTCGCTGCGCAGCAAAATCTCTGTCATTCCAACGATTGCATTCATCGGTGTACGGATTTCATGTGACATATTGGAGAGGAAATTTGATTTGGACTCGTTTGCTTCCTCAGCGCGAAATTTTGCCTCCTTTAGTGCCTCCATCATATTAAAGTTCTTGGTAACATCCAATAACATCAAGCAGTATCCCTTAACCTTATTTTTCACAATCAATTCTTTTAAAAAACGCTCATAATGCCGCTCCTTTATCACAATCTCTGTTTCCTCTGTCAAAAACAGTTTTTTTAACTCCTCAGAAAATTTTTCCCCCTTATGAATATCATCTAGTTCTGCAAACTGCTCCTTTGCAAATTTGTTGGAATCCAGATATCCGTATGTTCTGTCCGCAATGATAAACACTGCCTCAAAGTTCTCAATCACCCAACCGCGACCAATATCGAGAACACTGAAAATATCTCCCTCAACCACACTTAGGATAATAAGCAACACCGCGATAGAGGAAAAAACTGGCACAAACTTAAAACTAAATTGGAACATAATTTCCATAATAAGTGGTATAATAATCACAAATTTAGCGGCAATCAGATGAGATAAGTTATGCTTCTCATCCCCGCTCTGCTTCCTAATATGAACTCTCTTTATAATCATATATGCAATTAAACAGAGCAGAATCCCTAGCAAAAAGCCATATCGAATCTTGTATACAATACCGCCCTGCATATTAAAAAAGTGATAACCGAATTTGGATTCCACCTCAAGATTATGGTGAGCAAACATTTCCTCCCGACTGGTATCATCCCACACGACTGCAATAACAGCCACCTCAAAAAACATCCACAAATATGTGAAAATTCTGACCCACTTGTGTCGCACATCAATCTGCATATAGGAAAGAATAAACTTTATAAAAAAGAAGTAAAACAAAAAATTTCCAAGATACTCCATCTTTAACGCCATGGTCGCTTCTGTGGGTCTACCTGTCTGAAGCAGAAGAAAATAAGCTCCATTCATAATAAGACAGCCAATATTGGCAATCATCAGATATGTAGACGATTTGCTCTGCTCTTTTCCCATCAGCACAAAAATACCTACCAATGGTATAAAAACACCTGCGAGGGAAATCAACATCCATATAGTACCAATACTAAGTTCAAAATGCATTTCTGCCACGCTCCTTTTGCGATATCAATAATATTATTTTACCTTTTTTTGCATTTTCTGTCTATTCTTTTCTAAATACTCTTTCGCTTTTATTCAAACAAGGTTACTTTTCACACCCGCACCATGCACTTAAATGCCTGCTTTGTGGCATTTTGTGTGCA